>JAKAWF010000268.1 GCA_021817025.1 bacterium | reverse complement strand
AAGTGGGTCAGGTACGAGCGCACGGAGTTGGCCCGGGGATCACGCAACGGGGTGAGGCCACGCCGGGTTCAGACCGCGGAGGGCGAGCTGGAGATCGCGGTGCCCCAGCTGCGCAACACTGCCGAGCGGTTCGTCTCCCAGATCCTGCCCGAGTCCAGGACTGCCTGAGAACCCGGCCGTTGGAGACGCTGATCATCGGCGCGTGCCTCCGTGGGGTCTCGGACCGAGACATTGAGGCGCTGGTGGCGGAGGCGGGCCTGGGGAAGGTCTTGAAGAGCACGGTCAGCGAGATCGGCCAGCAACTGCGCTCGCGGTACCAGGCCTTCCGGGCCCGCTCCGTGGCCGAGGTGGAGCTGCTGGTGCTGTTCCTGGACGCCATCTACCTGCACACCCGCCCCAACGGGGCCAAAGGGGGTCCGGGTGGCGTGGGTGTATACCACGGACGGCACCCGGGTCCTGCTCCATGTATGCCTGGGCCAGTAGGAGCGCCATGAGGACTGGCTGGACGTGGGGCGAGCACTGACCCGCCGTGGGCTCAGGCCACCGTTGCTGGTGGTGACGGACGGAGCCCGGAGCCTGGTCCGGGCGGTGGTGGAGCTGTGCACCGGCTCCGCAACACCAACGTCATGGCCAAGCTGCCCAAGGATCCAGCCCTGCAGGAGCGGATCCGCGGGGCGTACTGGACCGCCCTCGACGAGGCTGAGGGCCCCAGCGATGCCGAGCACCGGTTGCGGATGCTGGTCGCTGATCTGGAGCGCCCCTTCCCCAGCGCCGCCGCCTGCCTGGCTGAGGATCGTCAGGCGCTCACCGTCCATCTGCGCTACCCAGGTCGCCCCCGACGCCGACTGCGCAGCAGTAACCTCCTGGAACGTTCCCTGGAGGAGGTTCGTCGGCGCACCACCAAGGTGGTCGGCCGCTTCCCTGGGGAAACCAGCTGCCTCAGCCTCTGCTGGGCCGTCCTCGACTGCATCATCACCAGCGCTCACGGCCTCGGGCTCACGGAGCTGGATCGACAGGATCTCAGTCGGCTGAACGACCCGAAGCCACACCAGGAGAAGACCGCCTAACATGTCCTCGGCTCGCGGACGCGCTGCTAGCTTTTACAGTAAGCTCTGGACGCCACTGCCCATCAAGTGGCCCCCCCAAACGATCGTGACGCCTGCTTCACGAAATCGTAACCGCCGCTACTACACCATTCGGCGGCGTGGCAGGCGTAGACTCAAGGACGTGTCTTGGGGTCGTGTTCACTTGAGTTTCCAAACCCATATAGAGTGGTCGGGCCTAACCACTTCGCCTTCGCCTAGCTCCACTGACCCCTGCGAACAGGAGCCAGTAGACCGTAGCCTCACTCTGTCCCCCATGGCCAGCGACTCGGCCGCTCCACAGGGAGCACTGCGGGCACTCCCCCCTGGCGCGGCATTCCCGACCAAGGCCCCCCTTCGACTAGTTTTGGCCCAGCGCCACCGCCTCTCAAGGTGTTAACAAGTGCAGTTCCCACTCCGTCCTCGAGCTAGCTGGACTCGCTCCAACTCAAGACCTGTCCGCCAGACCGGCCAGGTCATGGTGCTGTTCGTGATCGGTGCCGTTGTCATCGTCGGGATGGTCGGCTTAGGTCTCGACGCTGGCCTAAGCTACATGAACCGGACTGCGCTCCAAGGCGCAGCCGATACCGCCAGCCAGACCGGAGCCAGAATGCTGGCCGCGGACTTCCAGACAGGTTCGGCGTCCAGCCCATTCACCTTGCGTGACATTACTTCCGCAGTCGTATCGGTCCTTGACACCAACAGCGCTGGCCCGACGGTCGCACGCGTATTCACAGGCTTTCTGGTCACTGGCGCCACAACTGAAGGCGCCACAACTGGAAGCGCCACGCAGAACCCACTGTGCGCCACCGGCCTCGCTGCCTCCACTCCAAGTCCAGGGTCTGGCCAATGCGTAGTCTGTCAGTTTTATCCCGCCACAATCGCTTCACCCCCAGTACCACAATGTAACGGCCTAGCGGCGATCTCTGACGCGCTCGGACCACTCCCCGTAGACGGAGTAGAAGTCGCCACGACGAATTCCAATCCCACTCCTTTGCTTGGCGTCCTCGGCATCACCCACGCGAGTCAGGCAGCCAATGCCACCTCGATTTTTGGGCTGCCGATTGGTGTTGCACCGTACGCCGTCTGGTATGACTGCTCTAGTTCTTCTCCAACGTTGAACCCGTGGGCCCCGCAGAGTGGTCCCCCAGTGCCCGGCGACTACGTTATGTACTACAACAATAAGGGTGGCAGTGGCCAAAGTGGAGGAGGGTACGCTCAGCAAGCCACCTGCGGGAGCCCAAATGACACTGACAGCAGCTTCAAAGGCGACCTACATCAGCCATTCTACCCCGTCCCTCCCACCGTACCTGGATGGTTCAATGCAGGCGGCGGAACCCGAGCCCCCACACTTACGCCTATAAGTACGGGACAAAGGTTCCTCGTACCGTTTCTCACTTGGCTGGGCACTTCGAGTACATGGTCTCCATGCACAGGATCGTCCTGTCCTGCTCCCTGGCATGACAGCCAGTGCGGACCGGGGTCTACCTTCAACCCTCCGTCTCCACCTGGCCACTGGGACATGTGCGTCGTCGGCTACGCCTATGTTCAAGCCGTCGCTCCCGGGTGTAACAACGCCTTGTCTGGGACAAGTACGCCGTGTATAGCCCAGATATTGGACAGCTCGGCACTTGCTCCCACCGGCTATCTCTGTGATCCAGTTACCGATCCAACTATCTGCGGCAATGTCGCCGGAACCCAGTCTGCCGAGTCGGTGGCCGTCCAACTGTACGCAACCTAAAGTTGAGATCTCCCAAACTCGCTAGAGGCCAAGCCTTCGTTGAGTTCGCACTCGTGCTCCCCTTGCTGCTCTTGCTTGTTGCTGGGGGCGTAGACTTGGCGCGCGTGTACTTCATGGGGATCGAAACGAGTAATGGCGCCGCGCAAGCGGCCTTGTTCGTCGCAAATAATTCTTCGAATACTGCAACCCCAACGGGACCGCAGTCGTTCTCCTCCGCATACCTTGAGGCGCTCGTCAGCAAGTCCTACGCGGGATCCTTGCTGTCCTGCGCTTCAATCAAGGTTACCCAAAACCAGTCACCCTCGCCTTCGGGTCCTACGTCCGACAACAGTAACATCTATCCCGTGTCTGGTTCCTTTTACGAGTACGTCACAGTCTCTTGTCTCTTTACACCCCTGACTCCCTTTGTACCCATGGGCATTACGCTCAAAGCAACCAGTTCGAACTTTATCTATGAGCCCGCAACACCGTGACCCGGTCCAGAGAACCCGCTTGCGCTACTCCACGCGGTCGGGGGCACAGTACCGGTGCGTCCCTTGTCGAGTTCGCCTTGGTAGCCCCCCTCTTTTTCTTCCTGATTTGGGCACTGTTTTCCGGGATCTGGTACGTCCTTGAAGTATCAGCGGTCACTAATGCCGCTCGCGAGGCCGCAAGCTGGGAGGTCGCTGCCTCTAATTTTATCCAGGTAACTGGACCGGCCCCCACCTACCAGACGTATCCCGGGCCGTACTGCATGTACTCCGGTAGCACTGGTACGACGGTGGACCCTACTGACAGCACCAATGGATTAGTAGCGGCAGCAGCAGCAACTGCCGGACCATTTGCCCAAGAAGTCATGGCTGCTGAAGGTAGCGGGAACATTTCCAATACACCGAATGCTGCTTCCGACACGTGCACAGTAACAATCACTATTCCATATACGCCGCTTGAAGCCTTTGTTCGCATTGGACCGAGCACGATCACCGCGTCCTCTACTGCATATTGGACCATCCCCTCGGTGAGCTCGTAGCGCACCATAGTTCTTTTTCTAGGCTTGCGGCCGGATCTTGGTCGTCGCTTCGGACGCGCTAGGTGGGGTTGACTAGCCAGTGAGCATCGGGCAGGTCCTTGGCACGCGAGACGCCACACGCGGCCTGGCAAGAGCGCGACGCCGTGGTCAGTCAGGTTGAGTTTCCCTATTGCGCTAGCCAGGGGGAGTGCCACACTAAGCTGAGTGGACGATTCGTAGCAATAGTGTCAGGGCAGGGGACCCCGGCCAGCCAGCCGAAGCCTTGCCTGGCGAGGGAAAAGGTCGCTGACTCACTCGAGCCATCTCGGCTCGCTGGCCTCAGCCGGTTCTCCCTTGCGAGCGGTGGGTTCCTGGTGACTTCGCATCCGGTAGCTCTGGCCCCCGATATTGAGCACGGCGTCGTGCACGAGACGGTCCACAGGGGCACTGGCGACCACCTGGTCGGCGGAGAGCTGGACTCACTCTGAGAAGCCGCGGTTGGAAGTCAGGATGACCGACTCCCCAGGCCTCTTCGGACAAAAGGTCGGTTCGAGGCGCGGTTCGCCGCCCTCAAGTCCGGAGTCACGGTCCCTTTAGCGCCTGAGCACTTCGACAGGTGACGGGGCAAGTGGCTGGCGCCACGTCTGGGTAGAGGTGACATGGACTCCCGCGGGCCCGTGCCCGCGCAGCCGCCTGCGCACTTCGGCAGCCCCGCTCCGGGCACTGGGTAGTGGAGAATGGTTTTCCACCAGGGGCCACCACACGCTACCCGTCCAGCCAGTACGATGCCCGGGCCGCACTTGGTGGTTTTGGTTGATCCGGCTCACGGGCGCGTTCCTACCAGTGGACGCGGCCGTGACTTGGCCGCCACCCCTCCGCTTCGCGCGGCAGCTACCCTGACCATCAAGGATCACCATGGACCCAAGAAGCCTCGAGCGCCAGCGCGGAGCCGTCCGGCAGGGCGGGTATCGGACGGAACACGCCCTCGCCTTCGAGGCTCAGGGCCGGGGCCCGGGGTTCCGCCCCGAGCCCCCGAGGTCACTGGAGGAGCTGGCCCTACCCTTCTCCTTCGTGGCCGACCTAGTGCTCAAGATCATGTACTTCAACGGCAACATCCTCGGCCGCGACATCGCCGCCCGGGCCTGCCTGCCCTGGTCCATCACCTCCGAGGCCCTCAACTTCCTGGCCTCGGAGGGCTACTGCGGCACCACCGGGATCCGGGGCACCGCGGGGCCGGGGACGGACTTCGCCGAAAGCCTCCAGTACCTGGTCACCAGCCTGGGGCGCGAGCGGGCCCGGGAGCTGCTGGAGCTCAACCAGTACGCCGGCCCGGCGCCCGTCCACCTCAACGATTACCTGGAGAGCGCCCGATCCCTCGTGGACGAGGCGCCGGTCGTGGGGCGGGACCAGCTGCGCCAGGCGCTCAGCCACTTGGTGGTGTCCGAGGAGCTTATGGACGTCCTCGGTACCGCCCTCACCAGC
>JAKAWF010000267.1 GCA_021817025.1 bacterium | reverse complement strand
GCAGACCTGCTTGTGTCAGGGGACAAGGACCTCATCGCCTTCGGAGGGGACCGCCCCCCCATCCTTCCGCCCCGAGCGGCCTTGGAACGCATCCTCGGCGCAGTGCCCTGAGCATCACCGCACCACCCTGCAACTGCGCAACTTGCCTCGTAGACCAAACGCTCTCGGCGGAGCCAAGGAACGGCACGAACGAACTCGCACCCATCTTAAGACAGTAGCGCAAACCACCGTTTACGCTACTTTATCCCTGCTGCGACGCCGCCATGGCCCTGGTCCGGTGGAGGTTGTCAGTCTGCTCTTCGCCGGTCACAATCGTGGAGGTGGTCTCCACCGCACTGTGAGCTGGGGCAGATCGGCCCGCATGCCTTTAGGCACCAGGCAATACCAGCCGCGGCCGCGCGGCGTTACATCGGGCGTGCGCGGGTTCCTGTTCCTGGCCGCGGGCCTCCTCATGGTCGGCTGCGCGCCTGAGCCGCTGCCCATCACCAGCCCCTCGACAGCCCCCGCTGTGAAGTGGACCGCCAACGCGATCAGCTTCACCTATCCCGAGGGCTGGTCGAGAGCGACCTGGTCCTCCCCGAGCAGCTTCACCTACATGGCGGCCGCGGTCAGCAATCAGCAGCTGAACGATCCCTGCTTCAAGTCCGGCAACACCAGCGGCTGCGGGCAGCCACTGGCCTATCTGCAGCCGGGCGCTCTCCTGGTTGAGTGGTGGGAGAACGGTTTCCCTACTTGGAGCTTGGCGGGCCAGGCGGGCTCTCACATGAGCGTCGACGGGCTTTCGGCGAAGATCCAGGAGGGTGCCGGAGGCTGGACCGACTGCTCGGGGCTGGGTGCGGATCGCTGGATCAGCGTTGTCATCGAACGCCCACCAACACCAACTGATAACTACTTTCAGTTCGTAGCGTGCATGAGAGGTCCGGGGCTTGCGGCCGAACGGGACGCTGCGATGACGATCCTGCAATCTGCCCACTTGTCCCGTGCGTAAGATTGACGCGCACCTTGTGCCACTGGCGCTCCGCTCCCCTGTCGGGCAGGGCGAGGAGCATTGGGATCCCGTCCGGGTCCACTCACAACATGGCCGAGCCATGGCCAAGGAAGGCGACAGCCCCTTGCTGTCGGGCTGGCCTGGGGTTACCGTGGGCCCATGACCCCCGGAGAGCAGGTCCGCGCCCTGTACGAGGCCTACCAGGATCGAGACTGGGCGCGCGCTGCCACGTTCCTCCATCCCCAGGTCGTGGTGGAGATGCCGGCCACTGCCGAGCGTCTTGAAGGCCAGGATGCGGTCATCGAATTCCAGCGCTCGTATCCGGAACCCTGGGGAGTACTCGCGGTGCGGCGCGTGCTCGCGGACCCTGAGGGTGCTGCAGCGGAGGTCAGCGTCGTGGACCCTGAGGGCCGGCGCTTTGCCTTGGCCGTGTTCTGGGGCTGCCGGGATGGGCTGCTGTCAGAAGGCGTCGAGTACTGGATCACCGTCGGAAATGAGCCGCCGCCCCCGATCCGCGCCTCGTCGCCGGCCACACACACAGCCAGGCGGGCTTGGGACCGCCATGAGGTGCTCGGCATGGTCTCCGATGCACTGACTGACGGTCGCTGGCATCCGCTGCCCGACCTGGCTCGTGAGTTCCGCCTCGATCTAGGGCAGGTGGGCGAGGTTGTCACTGAACTTGTCAATTCAGGTGTCGCATACCAGGGGCCCGAAGGCAAGTCCCGGAACGAGGTCCAGTTGCGAGTGCTGGCCGACCGCCGAGTGCTGCCCATCCTCCAGATGCTCAGCGGCGATATGAGCAATCCCTGGAGGGAGGTCGAGCCCGTTGCGGGACTCACCCTCAAGGAGGCCCTCGAGACGGTTGAGGCGCTGGAGCGTACGGGGGCGCTGCTGGTGGACCGATCTGATCAGGAGCACTTGTTGTTTCGGAGGGGAGGGGAGGATGAAGACTCCCCTATCGGCCCCCCACGCGGCTGCTCCGGACGCCGCCCCTAAGCCATCCCGTCCCCGGTCCAGTGTCCGATAAGTGAACCTTTATCGGGCACTGGAAGAGCTGGAGGCTGGTATTCCCTGGGTTGATGGTCGCTTGCTGGGCCGCTACACATCGGGGGCTTCCAAGGTCTGCAGGACCACTTGCACGTAGGTATCGGGGCAGTGCTCCGACAGGCGGCTGTGTCGGGGCATCAGCTGGGCCACCTGGGTGGCCAGACCGTGCCCCTTGCCACATAAGTGCCCCAGCTCATCCACCCCCAGGGCGATATTCGCCAAGGCGCCGCAGTCCTGCACCGCCTGGCGTTTGACAAAAGGGTCCTTTCGAAAGTATCCTTTCACCATGTCAGAGTTGAAGCGCCGAGTCGAGCTGAGCGACCCCCGGGCGTTGCGGGCCCTGGCGCACCCGGTCCGGATGCGGCTTGTCGGCCTCTTGCGCACGGAAGGCCCACTCACCGCGACGCAGGCGGCTGAGCATGTTGGGGAGAGCCCCTCCAACTGCTCGTTTCACTTCCGCCAACTGGCGAAGTGGGGGTTGGTGGAGCCGGCCGAGGGCGGCAAGGGACGGGAGCGACCCTGGCAGGCAACGGCCGTGTTCACCAGCTGGAAGCTGGCACCGGTGAGCGGTGAAGTGGGCGACGCCCGCCTGGCACTCGACCGTGTCCTGGTGCAGGCGTACGTCGATCTCATCGGTCGATGGTTCGACCGACGGCCGTCAGAACCTCCACAGTGGCTCGCGCTGAGCGGCGTGGGTGACTGGATCCTCGACGTGACGGCAGAGGAGCTGCAGGCCCTCGAGCAAGCGGTCGACGCGTTGGTGGAACCCTACGTACACGGGGTGCGGGCCACCCCGCCAGAAGGCGCCCGTCAGGTCACCTTCATTCACGCGCTCCTGCCAATGGACGAGACCAGCACGCGATGACCGCCACCTCGACGAGGACGGGGGGCATGCGCCGGCTGCTCGGTCACCGCGACGCACGGATCTACCTCGGCGGCCAGGTCATCTCGCTTTTCGGTGACTCGTGCCTGTGGTTGGCCATGGGAATCTGGGTGAAGACCCTCACCGGAAGCAGCGCGGCTGCCGGTCTCACGTTCTTCTTCTTCACCGCCCCGTCGCTGCTCTCGCCAGCAGCCGGCCTGCTCGTGGATCGCGTCCGGCGACGCCCGCTGCTCATCGTCACCAACGCCCTGACCGGCAGCTCAGTGCTGCTCCTCTTCTTCGTCCATGGCGAGGGCCAGGTCTGGCTCATCTATCTGGTCATGGCCATCTACGGCCTGTCCTATGCGGTACTCAGCTCGGCCCAGTCGGCACTGCTCACGGTGATGATGCCTGCTGAGCTGCTCCCGGACGCCAACGGCGCCCTACGCACCGTCCAAGAGTCCATGCGCCTGGTCGGGCCTCTCACGGGCGCCGCGCTCTTCGTCGCCGTCGGTGGCCATGTCATCGCGGCCATCGACGCCATCACCTTCGCCGTTCCGGTCCTCACACTCTTGGCTCTGCGGGTACGGGAGCCAGCACCCATGCCGATGGCGAGCCACTGGCGCCACGAGGTGGTGGCCGGCATCGTGCACGTGCATCGCTCCATCCAGCTGCGTCACGTGGTCGTGGCGTGTGCCATCGCCACGACCGTGTTCGGGTTCGCCGAGACGATTACCTATGCGGTGGCGGGCAACGGGTTGCACCAGCGTCCTGCCTTCGTGGGCGTACTGATTGCAATCCAGGGAGCTGGCGCGATCATCGGCGGCCTGAGCGCGGCACCACTGGTCCGCCTGATCGGGGAGTCCAGGCTCATCTGCATCGCCCTCGTCGTCGCCGGCACCTCTGCGCTCCTCGAGATGCCCCCACTTCTGGCGCCAGTCGCGGCGGCTCTCATCCTCTTTGGGATGGCAATCCCGTGGCTGGTGGTCGCACTCATCAGCCTGACGCAGCGTCTGACGCCCGCCGATCTCCAAGGCCGTGTCTTTTCCGCCGTGGACACGCTCATCACGGTGCCCCAGACCGTTTCGATCGCGCTCGGGGCGGGCCTCATAGCCGTCACCGGCTACCGGCTGCTCCTTGCCGTCATGGCAGTGGTCATGGTGCTCGCCGCCGCCTACCTGATCACCCGGCCTGAGCTGCGCCCCGCACGTCGGTATGCCGATGCGCTGGTTTCGGCAGCAACTGATACGCAGGTGTCCAGTGCACCTGCGAGGGCATGCAGAGAGGTCCAGGACGACGCCTCATAGGCACGACCTCCACGTGTGGCGAAGCCTTGCGCCTACCGTCGGCTAGGAGCGCCATTGAGCGAACCGAGCAAGAGGAGGCCGCGGACGCGCCCCGCCGCCTGGCAAGCTCCCTTGCTGCCCGCCAGCGGTTCCAAATCGGTGGCAGTGGTGTCGACCATCATTGCTGCTCGCTCTCCGCGCTCTCGGCTGCGAGCCCCGCCAAGAGCGCGGCAGGTTTTGCCTGGATCTCGATCACCTTCTTGGCATTGTCCAGTTCCGACTCGAGCTTGGCCATCCGCTTGTGCAACCTGGCCAGCTCTCGATCGCGAGGATCGGCTTGGGTCGGCCCCGCTTCTGCGCCAGTCCCGCCGCAGCCCCGCGGTCTCGTTGCCGCCGCCACTCGGTGAAAAGGGATGCACATCGTCCCCCCGGTCGCCCTGAAGGATGTCTGCGACGCCACGGACCGCTAGGATAGGCCGCCGCGCAGAGCTTCCTCACCCTGGCCAGCCGCGACTACATCCCACAGAGGACCACCACCATCAGCGCCGGCCGCCATCCCGGGCGGTTGGGCGCCGACCGGAGCCAGAGCGCCACCCGCAGCTGGGTCGGGCAGCCCACGGTCCCCGCCAGCACCCGGCGGTGTGGCCCCCCGGCTCCGCCTGGGCACTGGTCGGCCAGTACGCCCCCACTCGGATCCAGCCGGGCGACCCCAGCCGCGGCCAGCGGGTCTCACCGGGGCCGGGCTGGCCGCCACTTCCCTCAGTTTGGGCCCCCGGGGTTGCGGGTATACAGGAATGGGAGAGGGAGTTGCGTGAGGAGCTACGTTGAAGGTTGTTCTGATCTCTCCTCCCTGGTATCCGGTTCCCCCTGAGGGATACGGGGGAATCGAGCTGGTGGTGGGGCTCCTGGCCAAGGAGCTGGCCAGGCGCGGGCACGAGGTCGCCGTTCTAGGGGCCCAGGGGTCGCCGATCCCCGGGGCGGTGGCGCTGGCACCTTCTGAGTACCAGCGCCACCTGGGACGAGCGGAGGAGCGCTGGTTCGACCTGGCCTATTCCCATGCGGTCCTGGAGTGGATCAGGGAGCACGGCGCGGGAGCCGTCATCCACGATCACAGCGGAGGG
>JAKAWF010000266.1 GCA_021817025.1 bacterium | reverse complement strand
CGCTCTGTGAACTTGCTGGTGGGGTTGGCCGGAGATCACTGTACACCCGGCCCTGGGCTTGGAGATCTCCCCAGGCCAACGCGTCGCAGCAGGTCAACCTAGGGATCGACGAAGGCCGTGGCCGACCGCTTGGGCCGGAGTGACGGGCTCATTGTCGGGCGGGACGAACCGGCCACGGTGGGGCTGGGGCTCGGGGCCCACTTGACTCGGCTTCAGGCGCGGGAGCGGCTGGCACGGGTCTGCGGTGCCGGAAATGCCATGTCTGGAGCCACCGGTTATTACCGTTACCGGCGGCTCACGGCCTCAAACTGACGATGCCGTCACGGGCACCAGCGCGAAGGTCCGCGGCCTTTGATACTTATTTGCCACTGTTTTGGCTGTAGGGTGGTCCCATGGCTCTCCACCGATCGCCCATCAACCACCACGCCGCGAGGGGCACGCGCTCAGATGCTGCCGCACGGCCGACGCCCCGCCTTCAGTATATCAGGCTTGCGCTCAGCATCGATGTGGCGGCGTGTGCAGGTGGTTGCTCGATGTGGTGGGCCTATCGCTGCGGGTGGCAGACCGCCCGCCGAACCTTGACCCGTCCAGGCCGCCCAGAAATACTCCCCGTGAGCGCCCTCGGCGCATCCTCAGGGACCCGAGTTGCTGATCGCCGGGTCGCCCTGTCCGCCGCACTCGATCTCAGGTGCGTCAGCAACTCGCTGCCGAAGGCGGGAAGCTTGTGTTGCATCTCGAGCACTTCACTCATCTGCAACGCCCCGCGGGACATTGTCGCTCATATGTCGTTCCACAGCCTGTACCTTGGGACTATGGCACGACCTTCCGCCGCAACAAGCACAAGAACAGCTCCTCGCCGGATCAGCGTGCAGACACCACCGCCGGACGACGCATCTCCATGTCGCGCATGGCCGCTTGCGGTTGCAAGGCGCTGCGGTGCGCACCCTCACGCACGTGGCGTCCGACAACCTGTCGTTTCCGTGCCGTACCCGGCACCCGTCTTCGAACGCAGGGCCCTGATGTTGGCTGGCAGCATGCCTCCCAAGAGTTTCCGCCACAGCCGCACGGCGCGCGGAAGCCAGCTGTCAGTGCCATCGCCCATGTCGCACAACCGTCAGGCGGACTGCCGAGAAGTGGCCGTACCGCTCCCATCGATCCACTACGCCCCGGGTCATCTGGACGTCTCTGGACCGAACCGTGGCACCCTCGTTGTGCGCACTGGCTTAGGTATCAGATGGGTCTCCCTGACGTACGAAGGGTACATACCAGTCACTCCGCGAGCCACCAATCCGGAGAGCGGACCCGGGATCCACTCTCGCGCTAGCCGGCGCCCGCGCCACCACCTGTGCTTGAAGCCCTGGAGCCGACGCGGCAGCATCAGCCGCTGTCGCACTGCTGGTGGTAGCGGAGAGCTGGCGTGACGGCTCGCAGCGCGGTTGAGAGTCGGGAGCCGCTGCGCATCCTGCTGAACATTGAGGAGACGTGCCATGCCCTTGGGGGCGTGAGCCGCGCTTGGCTATACAAGTCCCCTATCGCCCACGGAGAGCTCCCAATTACGAGGCTCGGGCGACGAGTTCTCATCGCGGCAGATGCGGTGCGCGCCTACGTTGACGCGCACACAGACCAGCCAGTACCAACTGCCTCAGTCGCAACCAGGGCGCAACCTGTCGCCGCACTGTCGTCCGCTGGCCGGATGAGCACCAAGGCGGGAGCGTCCGGTAGAGCAAACGGACCCGACGTCTCCAGAGGGAATCGCCAGCTGCCACCAAATCAACGGCAGCGCTTGAGTGCCACCGCCAGGCGAGGTGCGACGAGATGATGCGCACTGACGAACCCTTCCCAAGGCTGGCAGAGTCCCAGGGTGATCAGGTGGCGACCATGCGCTGCGGGGGCTCCGAGGGCCAGCGGCCGCGCAGGCAAACTGGCCGGCCCGCCGTCGGCACCTCCGCGCTGGCTGCAACAGATGGTGGGATGGACGACCTGTTCTCGGACGCTTCACCCTGTCAGACCCACTCTGACTCGCAGCCCTGCGGCCAGGAGGTGCACCCTGGAAGGGGAGGCTCGATCGCTGCCGTCAACACATCGGACGGATCCCCTGCACTCTTGGGGCTGGCGCCGCTCCAGCGAGAGAACGATACCGTCGGGGAATCACCCCGACTGGGTCCATCGGCGCCGCGATCCGATCCGGTTCCGACGGAGCCTGGCGATCCGACCGCGATGCCCTGGCCTGGCCCTGCCGCCAGTGAGTTGGGAGCGGGAATCTCAGGCACAGAAGCGCTTCCCCTCTGGGCAGAGGCTGCAGATCCGTCCCCTCCTGAGTTCCGAAGCGTCCCCGTTGATCTCATTCAGCTGCCCGTGTCGCTCCCGGGTACGAGCCCAGCCTGGCCGGCTCTGGTGCGCTCCATCCTTGAGTTGGGACTTCTCCATCCGCTCACGGTGGAGGAGCAGTCCGGAGGTGGATATAGGCTGCTGGCCGGGCGGTCGCGCCTTTCGGCGGTACGCAGCCTCGGGTGGACCGAGGTGCCATGCCGAGCGTTCCCCGCGCTTCCTTCCAGGCGCGCCGCTCTTGTGCCGCTGGCTGAGAACGTCCTTCGACGACCGATGCAGGGCGAGGACAAGAGCCGCGCTTACAAGCTTTTCGGGGAAGCAATCGGGTCCGGCAAGCTGGCAGCCGCCGAGTTAGGAGTCCACGAGAAGTCATTTTCCCGCAGTCTCGGCGGACGGCGCCGCCACTTCAAGGACTTTCGCGAAGGATCGCTGCAGCGGAGAGCAGTCGCGGTGCTCGAGGAGGTGAAGCATCTGGCGCCCCTGCTCAACTCGAGTGAACTCAGCGCCCTGGCTGCAGAGCTGAGGGTGGCTATGGCAGCAGTCAACCAGGCTGTAGCTCGCCTCTCAGAGGCGCGAAAACCATGAGCGAGGCGCCTTCGGGGCAGCGTCAAAGAGCCAACCTCACACAGCGGGAGGGTGATGACAGCGCCCCCACGAATGATGAGGGTAACACCCCGTTACCTTCAGCAGCCGTGGGGCGACACCGAGCCGGCCCTTTGAGTCGTCAGGCCGCCCCCCTGTCGGCTGCCGGACTCCACGTCTGGGGTTTTGAGCGGTACCTCCAGGCGGCACTGATCCAGCATTGGCTGCCACTGTACAGCCGAATCGGCAACGAGAAGCTTGCCAGGCGGCTGAACCGCTGCATGAACCACCAGACCAACGAGGAACAGGTCCGCCGGCTCCGAGCCGACCTTCCCCGCAAGGTGCCGCCCGTCCACACTCCGAGAAAGCCGCCCAAGCACTACCGCCGACGCTTCCCGGTGATGATCGCTGAAGACTGCCTATGGCCACTGCTTGAGGAAGAGCAATGACACGGCCATCAGGCGGTGTCGACCACCACTGCCGACGGTGGAACCCCGTGACCCGCGCAGGTGAGATCGCCGACGCCGCTGGCGAATTCTGGCGCTGCCGTGGGGTCGAGTTGTTGGCGCCCAACCGTGATGCCACGGAGAGCTGGCTCACGGCCTACAGCGCGCTGCTGGCCAGCCATCTCTCGTCCGGCCACAGCCTGGGAGTGGTGGAGATAGGGCTCCAACTGAAGATGACTGCGGCTGACATCGCTAGGTTGCTGGAGCTCTCGTCCGCGCCCCTCCCTGAGTCGCTGCGAGGCTTGGCCAAAGGCACAACGGGTAAGCGGACCCTGGCAGTCCTCGCCGGGATCGCATCGATACCCATGGCGACACCGACGGGCGAGCGGCTGCTCGCCGACCTTGCGGCGGGGCCAGACCGCATGTACCAGGACTTGGAGCTGGTGGCGGACGTGATTGGGGCCTCTCCCGACGAGTTCCGCCACCTGCGGCACTCCGCCGACATGAAAGGATTCCTGTATCGGTTGGCCGGCCGCGATGTCACGATGCCGCTGAAGCTGACTGACACAGCCAGCCGCCCGCTTCGGGAGCTCGACGCGTCCGGACTCGTGGGCGGGATCGATGGCACGCGCCTGCCTCTTCAACAGCCCCACTACGATCCAAAGCAGAAGCGCTGGCGCTTCCGGACCACATGGCAGCATGTGGTGGTCGGTGTGGCGGGCAGGCCGCCTGTGATTGTTGCCATCGAGGTCGGGCGCGAAACCGATGAGGTAGTGCAACAAGTCGTTCACTCCATGGCGGCATCCGGAGTACGCCCGCCGCTGGTGCTCTGTCATGATGGGTTGGCAACGTATCATGGCGACCCTTTCCTGCTCAGCTGCCTCACCTACGGGTACGAGCCCCGCGAGGTGAACTTCACGTGGGAGAACCCCGCTGAGCGAGCCATCAACGAATTGAAGGCGCGGTGGCCGGCGAAGTGTTCCGAGGAGCAATTTGGCAGCGCGGGCGAGGAGGCCGTGCGCGAAATTCAAGATCCTGTCCGTGGATCCTCGTTCACCCCCCAGCTCGGTCGGGTCAGGTTTTCCGACACACGCCTGTTCCTGGCCAACTTTCGCGACCTCACTCCTGGACGTGTCACGGGTGGTGCCGCCTCTCACGGACATGTCCGTATACCCGTTGAGGGCCTCCCCGATGGGTCGCCGATCCTGACGGGCCTACGCTTTGACCAGCCGGAGGACCTACGCCTGCCACAGTGTGTGGAGGCTCACGCACTACTCATTGAGCTGCACGGTCCATCGGGGACCCGACAGGACTGGGCAATTGCCATGGGCATCACGGGCGCCGAGAGCGTTGGGTTCACCCCCCTCCTCAGCAGTGGAAAGCAGATGAGGCATCTAGACGTCTCTGCGCATCCCGACTTCCTGCCGCTGCCCGGCCTGATCCCGACCTCCCTGGCTGGCCGGCTGGATCTCCAGCTCAAGAGGGCCGTCCAGCGGCAGCGTGGAGCCGACCAAGCCGGCAAGGCCTCCCGGGAAGCAGAGGATAAGCCAGGGACCGCCGGTGAGCCCGGCATGGATTTGCGCCAGGATGGGATGGGTCCACATCTGCCCGAGGCCTGTCCAGCCGAACAACTTCTTCCTTGGGGAATAGGGTCGACCAGCAATCCGGAGGAGCATGTTGGGGCTTCGGACCAACCCACATGGCTGGGGGCGGAGTCGTCAGCGGCCATGGTGCCACACGGCGCCGAAGCGGGTCCCGCGGCGACCGGCATGCCGTCTGCGGGCCAAGCGCGTAGGCAAGCTCATGCGGGGGCAGCCAACACTGACCTCGGCGCGCGCCTCGCTCCTCTGCAGAGCGTCGTGAGAGCAGTGGCCCAAGCCCCGTTCGTCACCGCACTCAACCGGTGGGTCGACCACCCCGACCTCAGAGTCGCCGCCACTACCAAGGGCCTTGCGGCTGGTTCCCGCTCAGTGTCGGTGGTCAGCA
>JAKAWF010000265.1 GCA_021817025.1 bacterium | reverse complement strand
CCCTTCCGGGTCGACCCCGACCCCCGCCTTGAGCACCACCAGGCCGATTGGAACCTGGCCCTTGAGGGAGTCCATGATGCCGATCACCGCACATTCGGCTACCGCCGGATGCCGAGCCACGACCTCCTCGATCGCTCCCGTCGACAGCCGGTGGCCGGCGACGTTGATGACGTCGTCGACCCGACCCATCACCCAGAGGTAACCATCCTCGTCGAAATGGCCGCCGTCGCCGGTGAGGTAGGCGCCCGGATGACGGGCGAAGTACGCCTCCACGAAGCGTTCGTCGGCGTTGTAAAGGGTGGTCAGGGTGCCTGGGGGAAGGGGCTGCCGGATCACGATCTCGCCCTCGACCCCGGGGGCTACGGAGCTGCCGTTCCCGTCGACGACAGCCACCTCGTAACCCGGCACCGGCTGGGTGGGCGAACCTGGCTTGACCGGCTTGGCCTCGATGCCCAGGCAGTTGGCCACGATCGGCCAGCCGGTCTCGGTCTGCCACCAGTGGTCGATGACCGGGACCGAGAGTAAGTCGCGCGCCCATTCGTACGTCGGCGGGTCGAGCCGCTCCCCGGCCAGGAAGAGGGCCCGTAAGCAGCTGGTGTCGTGGGGCAGCTTGTACCTCCCCTCGGGGTCCTCCTTCTTGATTGCGCGAAAGGCGGTGGGGGCGCAGAAGAGGGTGTTCACCCGGTGCTCCGCGATCACCCGCCAGAAGGCTCCCGGATCGGGGGTGCCCACGGGCTTGCCCTCGTAGAGAACGGTCGTGACCCCTGCCAGCAGTGGCGCGTAGACAATGTACGAGTGCCCCACCACCCAGCCCACGTCCGACGCCGCCCAGTAGACGTCGCCGGGGCGAACGTCGTAGATGTTGGGCATGCTCCAGGCCAGCGCCACCGCGTGCCCGCCGTTGTCCCGGACCACGCCCTTGGGCCCGGCGGTGGTTCCTGAGGTGTAGAGGATGTAGAGCGGGTCGGTGGCCTTGACCGGGACACAGTCGACCGGGCTCGCGCCGGACACGGTTTCCTCCCAGTCCAGGTCGGAACCGTGCAGCGCCGCGCTGCACTGGGGGCGTTGGAAGATGATGCTGCACACCGGCTTGTGTACCGCCAGCCGCACCGCCTCGTCGAGGAGCGGCTTGTACGCGACCACGCGAGTTGGCTCGATGCCGCAGGAGGCGCTGAGCACCACCTTGGGCTTGGCATCATCGATCCTGGCCGCCAGCTCGGGGGCGGCAAAGCCTCCGAACACCACTGAGTGGACCGCACCGATGCGGGCGCAGGCCAGCATCGCCATCACCGCCTCTGGGATCATCGGCATGTAGATGATGACGGTGTCGCCCTTCTCGACACCCAGTGCTCGCAGCGCCCCCGCCAGCCGGGCGGTCTGGTCGCGGAGCTCGGCATAGGTGTAGCGTCGGATGGTCTGGGCCAGCGGGCTGTCGTAGATCAGGGCCACGACCTCGCCCCGGCCGGCCTCAACGTGACGGTCCAGGGCGTTATGGCAGGTGTTGAGTTCGCCGTCTGGGAACCAGTGAACGAAGGGAAGTTCCGAAGTGTCCAGCACCTGATCCGGCAGCCGGGTCCAGTCGATGAGGCGAGCCGCCTCGCCCCAGAAGCTGACCGGGTCGTCGATGCTGCGCCGGTATGTCTCGTCAAAGATTCCCACGTCAGTGTCTCCCGTCAATGAATGCTGGCCTCGCCGCCGCCCCTTCCCGGTGAATACGGCACCAGAATCCAGGGAGATGAAGGGATGCGCCGGGGCGGGGTCAGCCGGCGCATCCCAGGAGGACCTTGGCCAACGAGCGGGTTGGCCTATGTCGGCAGGATGTCCCGCTTGAAGGTGGCCTTGGTGACGTCGGCGAAGGAGAGGTACAGCGCCCCGAGGCCGGTGAGGATGCCGAGATAACCACCGAGGGCGTGCAGGCCACTGTTGTTCCCCGCCCAGAAACCCACCGCCAGGGCCAGGAAGGTCGCCGTCAGCAGGGTGAATACCACCGCCACCGCCCTTCCCACAGCGAACGATGCCACCAGCATGTAGGCGGTGAAGATCGCCCAGGCGAACAGGTACAGGCCGAGGGCTCCCGTGATCGCATCAGCCGGGGCGCCCTTGGTGGTGGCGATCGCCGGCACGAAGTACTGGAGCAGCAGGAAGAAGCTGATCCAGAAGGCGCCGTAGGCGCTGAAGGTGGTGGCGACGAAGGTGTTGCCGCGTCGGTAGGCCCACATCCCGGCCATGATCTGCACGGCACCGCCGACAGGCAGGGCCATGGCCAGGACCATCGGTGTGGCGGCGGCGCTCAGCCATCCCGCGTTGATGACGGAGAGGCACACGGTGGTGAGCCCGAAGCACGCCAGCCCCAGGGGAGCGGGATCGCCGATCGCTGCTGCCAGTGCTGTCTCAGGATGATGCCCGTCGCTTGGGGCGGACGCCGCGGCGTCCGAGCCATGCGCTCCGGCGACTATTGCCATGTCCTCAACTACCTCCAACTTCTCGGCACGGACGGACCTTGTCACCGAACCGGAATCGGGCCGGCTAGGTCGTCTGCCACATGGTCGCCCAGGGGGGGCCAGTTGCAACGGGAGCGTCGGTCGAGCGGCGCCCTTTGCCGCCCCACCGGCTAGATCTGCCAACCGAACGGGCGGTGGGCAGGTCCCTTGACCTTCGGACGCCGCGGTCGGCCCATGCAGCCGCCGGCGTCTGAGCAGGAGGTGGGTCGGACCTCTCCTGGTCGAGGCCTCCTCTTCCGAGGAGGTCGTGGGACGTAGCCGCTCGCGGTGGCGTCGGTGATCACGGAAGGTCGTCGCTGGCACGGCCCCGGGGTTGTGTATCAATCGCCGCACGTGCCTTCTTTGAGCTGGGCACCAACAGTCCCGCCCCCGTGCCGGAGGTCTTGTCGGCGGGCCCTCGGGCCAGCTCAGCAGTGGGGAGTCTCAGTGATCAGGTCTGGGGAGTTTGAGATGACCGCCGGCTACGCTGGTGGATGCTCTGCCCTACCAGTCGCTGGAGCCCGCCAGCCGCCACCTTGAGCGCGCGGCCGGTCCGAGGATCGCTGTGCTCGACGCGGTCCCTGGGATGACGGGCTCCTCTTCGAAGAGGAGCGTCACCAGGTAGGGGAGTCCGACTGGGGCACCCCGGCCGGGGAACCGTCACTCACCACGGCGGAGGTCGAAGTGAAGATCGAAGCCAGCCGAGCCTGAGCCCTGACTGGTGCTGTGGGTGAAAGGCGTCCGCGTCGGCCTCAAGCCGACGCATCGAGCGGGCCATCCCGCGGCTTCCGGCTGGGGACGTGGCCCCGCTCCGGGGCGGGCGGGGGAGTTTCGGCTGCAGGTTCCCGGCGGCCGGGCGGGTCAACTTCCGGCGCGGGGCCGACACCAGGACGATCGTCGTGACGGCCGCGATCCCGCGCGGCCCGGCCTGTGGCGCGTCGCCGGAAACCGGGGCGTGCCTGCCATGAGCGGGGCCTTGCCCCCAAGCCCGCCGGGGAGGGTGCTCCGAGGGCATGGATAGCCCGTTCGGCTTCAGGGCTGGCGCGGACCGCAGGTCAGGGGCAGGGTTTGATTGCAAGACTGGTGCGCCCAGAGGGATTTGAACCCCTCAAACCCAGACACGCAGTCTGGTGCTGTCCGCCGACTTCGGTTTTCGATCTCACTGGCAGCGCCTGATATGTGACGGGCGCTCTTTAAGAGCGCTTGACACTAATAGCCTGATCCAGAGTCCATAGGGCAACAGATCCGGCCCAAAGCCCGCGTGACTGTAGCTCCGCAAGGACCGTGGAGGGGCGAGAAGCCGCTGGCAACGGGGCTGGGTATGAGTTCAAGGTCGCCACGGTGCCGCAGGCATCACCGCCCGTGGCGACCAGCCTGCCACTAGTCCCAAAACTCGTCGCGAGAGACGCCGAGATCGTGGAGCAGCCTGACCAGGGCTTGTGGCCAGAAAGAGTGCCCCGGGTGACCAGGGCTCCGGACACAGGGTAGGAATCGATGCAACGCCAAGCGCTTGCCCGTGGAGTTCTGGAAGCCCGAGCGAAGCACTTGGCTGGCATGCCTCTGCTCCCCGTGACCGTTGGCGCGTTTCATGAATTATCTCTCGCTCTGATCGAGACTCGATGCCATCCTGAGTTCAGATCCCTCTGGCCCAACCCGTTATGTCCAGAGACCTGGTGTCCAGCGCGCGGGGCGGACCCGGAACTGGATTCCCTGGTAGGATAAATGTATGGCAACGCAGAAGGTCACGATCACGATGCCTGAGGACGTGCTTCGCCAAGCACGAGCCGAAGTGGCAGCCGGAAGGGCAACCAACCTGAGCGCCTACGTCAGCGAAGTGGTAGCCGAGCGCGCTCAGCACGATCGCATCGAGGACATCGTGGCTGCCATCCTGGCTGAGACTGGTGGCGAGGCCACGGAGAGCGAGCGGGCATGGGCCAAGGCCGTCCTCGAGGACTGACCCTGGATAGCGGAGCTCTCCTTGCCCTGGAGCGGGGACACCGGGAGGTTGCGTTGCTCTTGCGCGAGGCACTGGACGGAGGAGGGGTGGCCATCCCCTCCGGGGTGCTCGCCCAGACCTGGCGCGGAGGGGCACGTCAGGCCCGGATCGGGGCACTGATCGGGGACCGTCGCGTCCAAGTTCCCGCGCTGGACCGCGAGGCGGCTCTGGGTGTCGGGCGACTACTGGCGGCGACGGGGGCGTCCGATGTGGTCGATGGGCAGGTCGGGCTGGTCGCCACAGCGCGCGGTGATGTCGTTGTAACCTCGGACGCGGCTGATGTGCGCCGCCTCGCTCCCGCTCTGCGGGTCGTAGAGGTCTAGGCGCAGGCCCCTCGGCCTGTCGCCGTCCCCTTGCACAAGGCCTCCCCCCACGCCCAGGCGGCGGGGAGCAGCGAGGCGGGCACCATGGCGTCTGGGGCCGGGCTACCGGGCGCCGCCCGGCCCGGAGATGGCATCACGGGGGAGGCAAGCCAGGCCCAGTGACATGAGGTCGCGCACGTCACAGCTCACGAGCTGGCAGTTCGCGGTCCGAGCGGCCGCCACATCGGCGGCGTCGCAGACCGAGATCCCGTGCTCTGCGGCGATGAGCACTGCATCCATGAGGAGCTGCGAGTCAGCGCGGATCAGGCCACCATCGTCCGCCACCGCACTGAGTCGCTGACACAACCGGCGCGCTGCCAATTCTTGACCCCTCCCCACGGCTGAAGCCGGGGGATTCCCGTCTCGCCCCTGCTGTCTCGCGAGCTGCCCATCGCTTGGGCGGCCCTTGCCGTAGGCAGGGGTTGTACGGACTTCGGCCGAGCAGCTCTGTCGGAGCGCCCATGAAGGCGCTTGGCGATCCGTACCACCGAGCGTCGCCCCGAGGGA
>JAKAWF010000264.1 GCA_021817025.1 bacterium | reverse complement strand
GGAGCGTGCCGCCAAACCAGGCCGAGTGGTGGTGCAGTTCGACAAGGACGATGTCGAGGACCTGGGGCTGATCAAGATCGACCTCCTGGGCCTGCGCACCCTCTCGGTGGTTGACGAGACCTTGACCGAACTGGCGCGGGTGACCGGGCAACGGCCGGACCTAGAACAGCTGGACCTGGCCGACCCTGAGGTCTACGAGATGTGCTCTCGGGCGGACACCATCGGAGTCTTTCAGATCGAGTCCAGAGCGCAGCAGCAGACCCTGCCCCGGGCCAGGCCCAGAGAGTTCAACGATCTGGTGGTCGAGGTTGCGCTCATCCGTCCTGGCCCGATCCAGGGACACGCGGTGCACCCCTACCTGCGCCGCCGCCAGGGCCGGGAGGCGGTCACCTACCTGCACCCACTGCTGGAGCCGATCCTCAAGGACACCCTGGGAGTGATCCTCTACCAAGAGCAGATCATGGAGATCGCGATGCGGGTGGCCGGCTTCAGCGCCGGCCAGGCGGATCGCTTCCGGCGGGCCATGAACCGGCATCGCTCGCGGGTGGAGATGGCCTCTCTGGAGAGGGACTTCCTGTTTGGCTGCCAGGCGCGCGCGGTCCCGGGGGCGGTGGCCGGCCAGCTCTTTGAGGCCGTGCGCGGGTTTGCCGCCTTCGGCTTCTGCCGCAGCCACGCGGCCGCCTTCGCGCGCACCGCCTACGAGACCGCCTGGCTCCGGCTCCACCATCCCGCCGCCTATCTGGTGGGGCTGCTCAACCATCAGCCGATGGGCTTCTACCATCCCTCGGTACTGGTGGACGACGCCAGGCGGCGGGGGGTCAGGGTGCTGCCGGTGGATGTCAACCGCAGTCGGGCTCGCTGCCGGCTCGAGGCTGGGGATGGCTTGGACGGACTGGCGGTCCGGCTGGGCTTCAACTACGTGAAGGGAGTGGGTCAGGCGTTGCAGGAGCACCTCGACCAAATGCGCGCACTCGGGGAGTACGCCTCTCCTGAGGACTTCTGGCGCCGCACCGGGATTCCCCGTTCGGTGCTCGACTCGCTGGTGCTGGTGGGGGCGTTGGACGGCTTCGGGGAGCCTCGCCGGAAGCTGCTGTGGCGGCTGAAGGCGCTGGAGGATGAGCTGGCGGGGAGACTTGGGGGCAGGGGGAAGGCCGAGCGGGGGCGTGCCGGACCAACCCAGGAGGAGTTGCTTCCCCTGCCGGCGCCTGCTCCGGCGCTTCCCGAGCTGTCCCTGACGGAGCGGGTCCTCACCGATTACCGGGTCATGGCGCTGACCACCGGCCCGCATCCAGCCTCACTCCTGCGCCCCCAGCTTGTCGAGCTGGGAGTGGTGCCCCTGGCGGAGGCGCGCTCCTCTGCCCCAGACCGCCGGCTGCGGGTGGCTGGTCTGGTGATCACCCGGCAGGCCCCGCACTCCGCCCGCGGCATGCGTTTCTTCACTCTGGCCGACGAGACCGGCCATCTGGACCTGGTCTTCTCCCCCGAGGTCTACTGGCACAACCGAACCCTGGCCAGCCATGAGGACTGGCTGTGCGCCGAGGGGGTGGTGAGGGCCGCCGACGGAGTGGCGAGCTTGCTGGTGGAACGGCTGCTGGCCCCGCCGGGGGTGAGACCGCCGTCCGCCTCGCTCCCGCGGGTCTCTCACGACTACCACTGAGCGGGGGCCGAGGTCGTCAGCCGGTCGTCGCCACGTGGCTCCGGCGCCTTCCCATCCAGGTGGCCAGGGTCCCGGTCAGAGCCACCATGACAATCCCGTAGACGCCGGCGACCGCAGCCGCCCGGGGCGCCACCGCCACCGCCACCGCGATCGCCACCCCGAACTCTCTGATTCCAATCGGGAAGCCGATAGCGGCCGCCTTGCGGTGGTTGAGCCGCAGCGCTCTGCCGAGTCCCCAGCCGACCGCACCCCCGCCCAGCAGCAGTCCCAGCACCAGCGGCAGCATCGCCAGGACCGCGGTGGAGAGCAGCACCGAGCGGGCGCTGGCGGTGCCCGCCAGCACCACCAGGACCAGGCACACGGCGCTCATGTCCAACCACAGGTGGTGCCAGCGGGCGACTATGGGGAACCTCGCCCGCAGGCTGACCCCCACGATCAGCGGCAGCAGCACCGAGACGGCCAGCTCCAGGGCCAGCGGCCCGGGGTCGATCCTGGCCCTAGCCCCCAGCCCGACCGTGAGCCAGAACGGAGTCAGCACAGTCGCCAGGGCGAGGGAGCCCGCCATGCAGGCGGTCGCCAGGGCGGCATCCCCCCCGGCGATGGTGGCCATCAGGGCGCTGGTGATCTCCGCCGGAGCCACCGCGCATATGACGATGCCGTCCGCCAGCACCGGGGTCGGTGCCAGCAGGTGGAGCAGCAGCCCCAGGCCCGGGAGGAGGGTCCATTGCCCCAGCAGCGCCAGCCCCGCCAGCGGAGCGTCACGAAATGCGGCCCGGACCTCCCCGGGGGTCAGGTTGAGGGCCACCCCCAAGACCTGGCCCGCCAAGAACACAGGTACCAGCGCCGAGAGGGTGGCGGAGCTCTGGGGGACCGCCACCCCGACCAAGGCGGCCAGGACCACCCACGCCAGCAGGCGGTGGCGCACCGGCAGCAGCAGCGCTGGAATGTGCCTTCTGGGAGCCCTGGTCAACACCCTCACAACGGTAGGGGAAGCGGGCTTGGCCCAGGGGCCAACCGGTGGCGAATTACCGGGCGGGATCGGCCTGAGCGAGAATCTCAGGTCGTGGTCGGTGCCGGGGCGGAGCCTCGACCTCCCTGAAACGGCCCAACCGCTGCAGCTGGCGCATCGCAGCCTCCAGATCCTGAGGGCTGAAGGCGGTCCGGCTGTGCCGGTGGAGCACCACCTTCAACAAGGAGGATGGACGGAGGGCGGTGACGGGCAGCACCATGATCGAGGTCAACTCCACATTGGTACGCGCCTGGGGCCGGCTGGAAGGCGGCTCGGTCCACAGGACCGGCACTCCGGTGGAGGCCGCCCGGCGGCAGAGGTCACGCACCAGCGGAGTCATCTTGTATTCGCCCTCGGGTCTGACCAGGATCGCCCGCTGGTCCTCACCCACGAGGGCTGCCAGCTCGGCCCGGCTGGCCCTGGCCAGACGGTTGAGCAGGGGCTCGAGCCCGATCGGCTGGGGCAGGTGGCGGCGCCGCCGGCGGACCAACTGCAAGCTGAGAGTGGCGTTGACAGCCATGCCCACGAGCGCCGCCAGCAGGCCGTCCACCAGCAGCGGTAGTTTGAGCCCCACCAGGCCCAGAAAGACCATCAGCTGGGCTCCCCCCGCAGTCAGCGCCGAGCCGATGTAACGTCGCATCAGAGGATAGCGTTCGCGGCGGGCGTCGGCAAAGGTGAGCCGCAGGTTGAGGGTGAAGTTCCACCCCAGGGAAAGCGTGAAGGCCAGGCCCCAGGCGGCCAGAGCGGGCCAGCCGAGCACGACCCCGCAGAACTCCAGGACCGCCAGCAGCAGGAGCAGACCGCTGACTCCAACCGTGGCGAACTTCCAGCGCCGGGCGCTGCCGGGGACATCTCGGACCAGTGACCAGAGATGGCGGATGTAGAGCCAGCCCTGAGCGGCGGTGGCCTTGCTCTTGCCGGCGCCACGAACTTGGAAGCTGAGCGGAACGTCGACCACGGTGGCGCCCTCGGAGCAGACCAGCAGCTCCAGCAGGATCTTGAATCCGACGGGGCGGAACTCCAGACCGGCCAGCAGGGCTGAGCGGCAGAGGAAGAAGCCGGCCAGTGGGTCGGTGCTGGCCCGGGCCTCGCTGAAGATCGCCTGCGCCAGCAGGGTCGCTCCCCGGGACACCAGACGCCGGAAGCCTCCCCCGAGGCCCTGGCGGCTGCCGCCCTTGATGTAGCGGCTGGCGACCACCACGTCGGCGCCGGCGCGTTCCGCAAGGAGCAGTTGTGGGATCGCCTCGGGGGGGTGTTGGAGGTCTCCGTCCATGACGCAGACCACCCGGCCGTGAGCCTGGGCCAGGCCCAGCACCACCGCTGTGCTGAGCCCGCCGGAGCGGCCGGCGGGGACTCGGTGCAGGACCCGCACCCGGCGGTCCTTGCTGGAGATCGCGCGCAGCAGCTGCGGGGTGGAGTCATCGCTGTCGTCGACGAACAGGATCTCGAACGAGATCTCGGCCAGGGAGGCGCGCAGCCGCTGCAGGAGGAGGGGCACGTTGCCCGCCTCATTACGAGTCGGAATCACCACCGAGAGTTCGATGGGAGTTGGTTGCGGGGCGGACCGACGGCGCGGCATGGCCTGCAGTCTAGCCTCGGTGAGCGCCGCCGGCCGCGCTCGTCACCGGATCGTGGAGGAGCCGCTACCGGCTGCCACGACCGAGGCCGATGGCGTCCAGCACCGACTGAGGGTCAAACCTGCCCTCCGCCACCACCCGGTCCCGCCACAAGACCACAGGAATTCGCTCCGAGTAGCTCTGCCGCAGTCGGGGGTGCTCATCAACGTCCAGCTCCAGCAGGGGCACACCGGCCCTGGCGGTGAGGTTGGCCAAAGGCCCTCGCACCAGCTCGCAGAGGTGACACTGGCGGCGGACCAGCAAGCGCAGCACCTCAGCCGCCATGGACCCCCCAGCTGTCGAGCTTGGCCAGGTAGCGGTGGCGCCAGAGGGAGAAGCTGCCCCCGCACAGGGCCCAGACCAGCGCCTCCAGGAAGACGCCCATCAGCGCGGACCGCGCCACGGGGTTGCCGGCCAGGGCCCACGCCAGGTAGACGACGAAGCGGCCACACGCCAATACCACCAGGCCGAAGACCACCTCCAGGACCACGGTCACCACCCGGCGTTCCCGGTTGAGGCTGGCGCGCAACACATGCACCGGCGCGGCCTCCATGCGGGCCAGGCCGAGGCTGGGTTCCGGTCTGGCCGGCTCCAGCCTGAGCCAACCGATGAACGCCAGCAGTCCGGCGATGGCGACTGGGATCAGCATCTCCCAGGATGCCCCCTGGCGCAGGAGGTTCTGCCAGCCGTTGAGGACGCCGCCGCGCCGGTACTGGTTTGTGAAGTCGACCTCCAGGGCTAAGGAACCCCAGCCCAACGCCAGGCCGGCCATGCTCACGCCGGCCCAGATCGCCACCCGGAGCCAGAGGCGGCGGCGGGCGGCGCCGAGGCGGGACAGAGGCAGCCGCAGGCCGCGCTGGGGACGCTTGATCGAGGCATTCTCGGCGCTGTCGGTCCCCTCGGTCCCCATTGACTCTGAGTTTAGGTCCGGTCAGCCGCGGGGCCAACTGCCATCGAGCACCCCCGGCCACCTGGCAGCTGGGCCCCGGCCAGCGGCGTGGCCATTGGCACTGATCCCGCTCTCAGGGAAGCCGCCGTGGAGGCGGTCGAACCGCGGGGCCGAGCGGCTGGGGGCAATCGAC
>JAKAWF010000263.1 GCA_021817025.1 bacterium | reverse complement strand
GGAGCCCCATCGCCCGATAGATCATTCGGTGCGACGGGGCGAAACGGGACTCCAGTACTGGCCCGGATCGCTCGAAGCAACATCGTAGCGGCGTCTAACTTAATACGCATTCATCCGATTGAGAAGTGCGCAAGCGTTCTAGCAGGAAACTCAGCTTCTACAATATCTGTTAGGTGCTGAATGATCGGCGAATACTTATCTCCGAGGCCATGGCTCCGGATAGTCGCCAAGTACGTTGGGTGATAGCGAACTAGCGTCCCCAGTGCGAATGCGGTTAGGTATAAGAGCTCAACAGTTGTGAACTTCAAGTCGCCGTTGATAAGACTTGCCACGTAAAATGGATGAATAATATAGGGTGAAGATTGCTCAACTGGATCTAGCCGCATCAGCGGAGACTCATATGCATGGAAGTCAGGGTGAGATGGATGCCGTTGAATGCGAAAGCTCAGGTGCTGACAGACTATGCTGAAGAACTGAGAGGACGATCTGATAACAACCTGCTCCGGTAGAACAAGCTCCTCTCTGATATGGGTATCTGTTGGCAGCCCAATCGCGGATGGGAGAATGATTACGTCGGTCTGCTCCTGTGGCGTTCCATGTGCCAATGTTGACTGTGTCGCTGGGAAACAGTGTGCCTCCTCGCCGAGGGACTCCTGGTAGACCTCCAGGGCACTGGGGATGCGGCTGATAACGTCGCCGAAACGTACGTGTCGACCCCATGTGGCCGTTCCACTACCCGACTCCGTCGCCCAGGCCTGGTTCGGGAACGGCACAGAAATTACCCGGACTCGCTCTCTCGGGCCGGTAGCGTTCTGAAGCTCCTGGAATGTTCCTGCATTACTAATCTTTATCTGAAGCTCTTCGAGTTTGGCGCCTGTGTTGAGTACTCGGGTCCAGTCGGCACGGAGTCCGTGTCCCGGACTAAGACTGGTCTCTCTCAGGTTCGGTGAGGCAAAGAGGGCGAGTCCTCTTGCGAGCGACAGGCATCCATAATACAAGAGTAGCGGACGTGTCAAAGAGTTTGCTTGGAAGCTTGACTCATAGTACTGGCGAGCTTGGGCGACGTGCGAGGATATTTCTCTAGCTTTCGCCGGACCTAGGTGTCGACCATGGCGGTCCGAGAACCGAGAGGCGAGGATGTCTCGCGACTCAAACAGAGACAGTCGTTGCCAGACCGGATTCACAGCGGCCGCCAAACGTGGCCCAGTTCAGCGCGCCGCTCTCGTTCTGTGGGCCAGGAGGCTAGTGGCAACAGCGGACTCACCGCCTGTAACAGCGGGCCGGCCACGTGAGCGGCGGACGGGGGTCGACTAGTGCCCTCTCGTGACAATACGTTCACGCATCCATAGTGTCTCATCTGTGCCTCGTCCGGCTGGTATAGACGCCGCCAACGCATGATCCCGAACGACGGTTCTAGCAGGTCCCACTCGACCTCCGGTCCCTGGGTAAGGTCACAGCGTGCGCGCTGAACACGCGTGCAGAAGTCCGGAATCGGCATCACAACCCGTTGGACTTGCATCCGGGGCGCCCCCGATATTGATTAGTCAAACATACGTACGGGGTATCCACTTGAGTACACCGGCTACGACATCGTGTGGTGCTTCTGGGCAGGACTACCTGACCAGCCGCTACCGCTGGCCGCAGGTCTAGTTAAGGGGATACCCCGTACAGACGTTCGTCTCTTCCTCGTATACTCCCGCAGATGCCAAAAAGCAAGACCTCTGCGACATACTCCAGATAACGAGTCGTTGGCGGGTCCAAGATCTCTCGTCGGCTACGTCAACGACAGGGTCTCAACCAGCTCCAGATATCCAGTGTTCTGGCATATGAGCGCTAAAAGACTCCGCCTGCGTACCAGAGCCCAGAACGTTCCGGGACTTGTTGTCAGGGAGTCGGTGCGCCGCTGGGATAACGAACTGTGCCGGTCTGGCGTCAGCGCCCCACCCTTTTCGCGAACCGACCTGCACCGACCGCTGAGAGTCGCATCGCAAACTGGGTAGGCGCGCCCCACAACTGGTTGATGAAGGCGCTCAGGTCGCTCAGAGCAGTTTGACCCGGCATGGTCAAGGAGTAGCCGTGAGGATGGGCTACCCGGTGGCGCATTTTCACCAGCAGGCGCTCCATTACACGACTCCGCTGGCCCTTCAGCAGTCCTACCTTCCGCGCCCAGGAGAGAAGGTGATCGAGTGAGCCACGGAAATACATGTTGGTGCCAGGTGATGCTCTCAGCTTCCAACCCTTGCGGTGACCGCCGTCACGGCTTAGCGCGTCGTATACCTGCTGGAAGCCGTGCACGGCGATTTCGTCGGTGCGGCCATCTATGTGAACCAGCGGTACGCGTCCACCGTAGTACTCGACGAAGCGCTCACCGAGGGCCTGTTCCAGCAGCAGGAGCGACAAGTCGTCGACGACAGTGAAGAGGTCATAGCAGAGCAATCCGTAACAGAAGAGGGTACGGAGCCGCTCAAAACTCTGCTTGGTGTTGGGTCCGACACCGCCAACGAGATCGAGCCGGCCGAGACCATCCTGCATCATCTGAAGCCACCGCTCCGCAGACACCCGCGGTCCGAACGCCTGGCTGCGCTCGTCGGGCGTGATCAGCTGCTCGTAGGCAATCGGGTCCATCGAAGTAGGAATGAGATCAGGCTACTCAAGCATACTGCGGCGCCGACGGTGCAAATGAAGTGCAGGTGGTGGTGTCGACGGATCTTTGTTCTCGCCGAAGGGCATTCGGGCGTCGCCTGAGTAGCCGCCGTAACCTCGATCGCGGCGGGTGTCCCCTATGAACACAGGCGCTATGTCGTGGGCCTCGCCCCTACCGCCGGTAGGGAGCGCACGAGGGACGCATGCACCCTTCCGGAGGAAAGGTCGTGTGGAGCTCGGCCGACTCCGTACTCGATGCCCGTATCGGGCAGTTACCGCTCGACTAGGCGGGCGGTGAGCCATTCCTCGATTCCGTTGATGGCGGCGGTTGCCATCCCTGTCTGGAAGGAGGTGAATGCGTGGGGGGACTCGGGGTACACCCGCAGGTCGACTTCGTTGCCAGCGGCTGAGAGACGCCCTGCCATAGCGAGGCTGTCTTCGAGCAGGATGTCCAAGGCGCCCACCACCAGCAGGACTGGCGGGCGGCCTCGGAGGTCGCCGTAGAGCGGGGAGACGTCCGGGTTGGTGAGATCAGACACGTGGCCGGCGTAGGCCTCGATGAACCACTCGTCGGCGTACATGCGCCCGCTCGGCGATCGGCCACTTAGGTCGAAGGCACCGAACTGGAGGACGGCACCGGCGAAGGGCTGGACCTTGCCTTGGTCCCGCAGGCGAAAAAGCGTCGCCGCGGCCAGGTTGGCTCCTGCTGATGCCCCGCCGATCAGCAGGTGAGACGTCCCGAACGACTCCTCGGCTTGCTCCACCAGCCACATGGCAGCCGTCTCACAGTCATCAGGGGCTGCCGGCCAGGGATGTTCGGGGGCGAGGCGGTAGTCGACGCTCACCACCGCAATCCCGACGGCATCGGCCAAGGCGGCGTTGCGGGCGTCACTTCGAGCGGCCGAGTCCATGTAGAACCCTCCTCCGTGGATCTGCAGGTAAGCGGCCCGGGCCTGGCCCAATGGCATTAAGTTAAGCTTACAAGCATGTAAGCTTGCCTTCATGGCCAGACCAGGGCAGCAGGTAGTCGCTGGCGACCGGCTGGCGGACCGGATCGGCGTCGGGGTGCTCGCAAAGGTGTTCCCCTCAGAGCTGGTGGACCGGGTGGTGAGCGAGGCCGGCGTCCAAGAGCAGCGCAAGCGTGCGCTGCCGGCCCGGGTGGTGGTCTACTTCCTGCTGGCGATGGTGCTGTTCTTCCAGTCCGGCTACGGCGAGGTGTGGAACAAGCTGGTCGCGGGCTTGGACTGGGCGAAGAGGTTCCGGGAGCGGCTCGCGCTCGGAATGCAGCCGAGCCCGGCGGCGATCACCTACGCGCGCCAGCGGCTCGGCTGGCAGGTGATGGAGCGCCTTTTGGAGGAGGTGGCCGGGCCACTGGCGGGAGAGGAGTCCGGACCGGCGTTCATCTCCGGTATGCGCCTCGTCGCAGTCGAGGAGATGTGCCTGGACCTGCCCGACACCGACGAGAACGCCGCGGAGTTCGGTTACCCGGGAAACGGCGAGCGCCGCGGCCCGTTCCCCCAGATACGCGTTGTCGCCCTCGGGGAATGCGGGACGCGGGCGGTCTTGGCCGCGACCACCTCGGGCCTTGGCACCGGGGAGCAGCCGCTGACCCGCCAGCTGCTCGGAAAGCTCTCGCCCGGAGACCTGCTGCTGGCCGACCGCAACTTTTTGTCCCACGGCCTGGCGAAAGACGTCCTAGATCGCGGTATACACCTGCTGTGGCGGGCCAAGAGCGACATCAGCCTGCCGGTCCTCGACGTGCTGGCCGATGGGACCTACCTGTCCCGGGTCGCCGACCCGGCAGTGTCGCGCCGGATGCGCCGCAAAGGCGCTGAGGCCAAGGACATCCCCGGTATCACCGTGCGGGTCATCAAGTACAGCGTGGAAAGCCATGACGCTAGCCAAGCATCAGAGGCCTTCACCCTTGTCACCGACGTCCTCGACCCCGCGGTGCTCTCAGCTGAGCAGGCCGCGGCAGCTTATGCCTCCCGCTGGCAGCTCGAGACCTGCTTTCGTGAGCTTGAGACCTCCCTGCGCGGCGGCGCCGCGGTAGTGCTGCGGTCCAAGAGCCCGGACATGATCCGCCAGGAGATCTACGCCATGCTCTGCTGCTACCAGGCCATCCGCACGCTTATCAGCCAGGCTGCCAGCCACAGCGGGCTGGACCCGGGACGAGTCTCTTTCACCCGCACCCGGGACGCGATCCGCGGTCGGATCAGCGATTCCGGGTCTTTTTCCCCCTCGGCGACTTGAGGATCTGCTCGCCGACTTGGCATCAGAGATCACCTGCAAGCGAAACCTGGTCCCCAAACGTCCGGGCCGCCGCTACGCGCGAGAGACCAAGCGGCCCGGCGGCCGCTACAAGACCCGCAAGCCCGGCCAATCAGCCAGGCTGACTCCGCTCACGGTAATCAGGTTCTGGTCGATGCCGATGCCACTTTAACTTAATGCCATTGGGGCCTGGCCCTGCTCGGGCGTGATGATCCTCACCGGGACTTCGCGCTCATCGAAGCGGGCGATGCGCTCGACGGCACGTGGGCTGGGGGGCCTGGTGCTCAGCTGACTGCGCGCCCTACGCAGGCCCTCGGGAGTGGACAGGTCAGCACGAGGCTGATCGCCCGCCGCCTGCACAGCAGCATTGAAAGCACAGATATCCTCGACGTGGGCGGCCGATCCGCTGTCGAGCAGGTGGGCGAGTCCGAGCTCCATGGTCTCCCTTCCCGAGGAGTGCCGTTCCGTTGGGACACCGATGTT
>JAKAWF010000262.1 GCA_021817025.1 bacterium | reverse complement strand
GAAGAGAAGGCCGGCTAGGCCATGATCGTCCTGATGATCGCGCTCCCCTTGGCTGTGCTGGCGCATGAGGGGGCGCACTGGGCAGTGCTGAAGGCCGCTGGGGCGAAGCCGGAGCTTGCCATCCGGCATGGGTGGGACCGGAGGCTCTTGCTCTCAGCGGCCCTGGGGTGGGCGTACCAGACGGACGGCGTGAGCGTGTTCGGCCGCCGGCTGAGCTATCTGCTGGCCCCGATAGCGGGGCTGGCCGTGTGGCTGGGCGCTGCGCTGGTCGTCGGCGGCTGGTGGGGCGCGTGGTGCGTTGCGATCGGCTGCCTGGAGTGGGCTGGCAACTGGTGGCTGCCCGCGTCGGACGGTAGGGCGTGGAGGGGGATGCGCCGTGGCTGATCCGACAGTCGACCTGGTGGAGCGGATGGCTCCGCAGGCGGCGCACTGGGTGAAGCGGTACGAGGCCCTCACCCGGGCGGAGCGCGAGGAGTACGGGCCGTTCGCGGCCAAGCGGTGGCCGACGGCCTACGAGCGCCGGAACCAGCCGGGCTGGGACGCGATGTGGAAGACGCTGCTGGTCTGGATCGTCACGGACCCCAGCGTGTTCTCGCGGGTTGAGGCGGAGCTGGCGAACGCGGAGCGGAAGCGGATTGCGGAAAGCCCCGGGAGGGTGCCGTGATAGCCGGCTCCATGTTCGCCGGCATCGGGGGGTTCGACCTCGGTGCCGAGCGGGCTGGGATGGAGACCCTCTGGGGGGTGGAGAAGGACCCGCAGGCGCGGAAGTTGCTCCGGGCGCGGTTTCCGGGGCTGGAGGTTCACGCCGATGTCACAACCTGCGACCCGCGAGAGCTTGGGCGAGTCGATGTTCTCACCGCAGGATGGCCTTGCCAGGACCTCAGCGTGGCGGGCAATCGTGCGGGCCTGGCTGGCGAACGTTCGGGCCTCTGGCGGGAGGTCGTCCGCTTCCTGGGTGTTCTCCGCCCCACATGGTTCGTCGGAGAGAACGTCCCTGGCCTCCTGTCGAGCGACGGGGGACGGGACATGGGAACCGTCCTCTGGCAGTTGGGAGAACTCGGGTATGGGTGGGCCTACCGAGTGCTGGACGCTCGCTACTTCGGAGTGGCCCAGCGAAGGCGTCGAGTGCTCATTGTCGGCTGTCTTGGAGACCCAGCCCGTGCCGCCTCGGTACTACTTGAGCCCGAGGGCAGCGAGTGGCATCCTGCGTCGCGCCGAGAAGCGAGGCAGGACATTGCCGCCTGCCTTAGAGCGAGCACTGGGGAGCGTGGCACAGACGATCCCGACCGAGTGACGTTCGTGCCGGAGGGCTTCGGCGAGTCAGGCCAGGGGTGGTGGCGCCAGGGCTTGGGACCCGTCCGCGCTGAGGGCGAGAATCGGCCCAGCCGCCCTTCGTCGGTGGTCGTCGCCCACACGCTGCGGGCTGAGGGCATGGATGCCAGCGAGGACGGCACGGGCAGAGGGACTCCGCTGGTGGTCGCGCCGCCCCTCATGGCTGGCGCAGGCACCAACCACAACTCGCCAGGGTTTGGACGAGACCAGGCCGTCGTGGTCGCGGCCCTCACCGGCCGCGGTAACCGGCAGGACGACCAGGAGACCGGGCAGCTAGTGTTTGAGTCCCGCTTCGCCCGCAACGGCAGAGGCGCACCCACCACCATCGTCCCGCCGCTGAAGGCGCAAAGCGGTCAGTCCGGGAAGGGCGACGGGGCACCGCTGCTCATGGCGCAGTCTGCCGTCCGCCGTCTGACGCCCCGTGAATGTGAAGCACTCCAGGGTTTCCCCGACGGCTGGACTGAGGGCTTCAGCGACTCCACGCGCTACCGGATGCTCGGCAACGCCATCTGTGTGAACGTGGCCGAGTGGGTGTTGACAAGGATTGCGGCTGAGGAGGAACGGCGGTGACGAAGCCCGTAGCTGTCAAGCCGAAGGGGATGACGTGCTCGGAGTGCGGCAGGACATGGGGCCAGAAGGCCGAGGAGCGGCGCCGGGTGGAGTGCTTGGGGGGCGTCCTGCTGGGCTTGTGCAACGGGTGCATGAGGCGCCGACCGCAGGAGACGCCGGAAGCCGCTAACGGTGCCTTCGGCGCTCCGCGCACCTGCCCGGCCTGTCGCTGCACCTGGTGGATGGCCGACGGGCGGTCCGTGGAGCGGGCGGCGGGGTACGAGAACTACTGCGGCACTTGCCACGCCGGGCATAGGCACTGGCTGCGGATGACGGGGGCGATGGTGTGACCCAGCGGGAAGAGGTGTTGAGCCTGCTGCGGATGGTCGGCCAACGCGGGGTGTGCGTGTCGGAGGCGCCAGAGCACCTGGCATACACCCTGCGAAACCGGGTCGGGGATCTGGTGCGAGACGGGCACCGGATCACGGCCATGCGCTGCACCACTCACTCTCACCGAGGGAACGTGGCGCGGTATGTGCTCGTGGCTCCGGTGCAGGCTGAGGCCCCGTCGGCTCCCGCGCCTGCCCCCGAGGTCGGGGACCTGTTCCCCGGGCTGTACGCACGGCGAGGGAATGCGTTGTGAGCTTAACCGAGCAACTGGCAAGGGAGATCGCCGAATGCACCGATCTGGTCCATCTGGACCGGCTGGGGGATCATGTTGCGACCCTGCTGCCAGAGGGCGACGCGATGACGCCGGGCAAGCACATCCGGCCCGAGACACTGCGGGCATACCGCTGGCTCTGTGAGTTGTGGGCCACGCGGAGAAGGGAGTTGGGATGACTGGAGGAAGAGCGATGGTGGATGAGCTGTGTCAGGCGGTGGTGGCGGCGGGGAAGTACTGGGACTCGGCCTACGCGAGGTACGAGCGAGCCAAGCCAGGGACCCCAGAGGAGAAGGGCGCGGCGACGGCTGCGGACAATGCCAGCCGGCGGTACGTGGACGCGGTGGAGAGGCTGAGAGAGTGGGGGCGTCGTGCCTGAGGAGCTAACCCCACGGACGGTCTTGGCACAGCTCAGCTTGCTGGCGAAGTCCCTAGACCACACCGTGGATCTGCTCAAAGAGGCCGACCTAGAGGCTACGATGGCGCGTCATGCGGCAGACGTAGCGGAGAGCACGGCGTTCCTTTCGGCAGAGGGGTCGGTTGAGATGCGGAAGCACAAGGCCAGACTCGCCACGGACAAGCTGGAAGAGCGTGCGTTGCAGGCGGAGGCGGTGGTACGCTACCTACGCCATCGCATCAACGCCCTGGGAACGAGGATCGAGGTTGGGCGCAGCGCGGGGGCTGCCCTCCGGGAGGAATTGCGTGCTTTGCCCTACGACCAACAGCCATAGGGGAGAGAGATGAGGACATCCGCGCTGCGAAGATTCACCCCGCTGCCCAAGACGGGCAAGCGGGCTGACGCTTCCCGCAGGGCGCGCCGGTCGGTGTGGGGCGACATCCTGCAGCGTTCCGGGTGGGAGTGCGAGGGGTGCGGGATCAGCTCGCGGGCGATCTCGCTGGAGTGGGCGCACCTCTGTGGCCGGCCGGGGTCGGGGATGTGCCTGGGCGACGTGGCCGACTCCCTTGAGCTGACGGCGGCGCTGTGCGCTGACAGCCCGGCAGGGGGGCGCGTTGGGTGCCATTCGATCTACGACGGGCGTGCGCTGGCCGGGACGCCGCTGGCTGAGGACCTGCGGGCGAAGTTGCTCCGTGCGGCGTACGTCCGCCTGGGAGGAAGCGTGGACGGCGTTGAGTGCGACTCGATCGGCTGGCGCGAGCTGATCCGCCAGATAGTGCGGGAACGGGAGGAAGCGGTATGACGGCGTTGCATTGGGTGCTAGAGCTACGGGAGGACGAAGCCGCCGTGTTGAGGGCTGCGCGGGGAGATCGACATGGTGCATGGCGCTGTGTGGACCTTGCCCGTGAGGCTGGGCTGAAGTACGGCGTGGCATGGAGGGCGCTGGTCCGGCTGCAGAGTCGGGGATATGCGTCGCAGGATCTCCTGCGGCGCTGGAGCTTCCGTTGGGAGCGCGTGGCGCTTCCCCATCGGGCCTCCGTGAGCATCCCGCTACTGGGTGAGACGTGGGAGCCGCCGACATTGTGGGAGCGGATCGTGCGTCGGTGGGGTCCGTACTTCGGGCTGGAGTGGGTAGCGTGATCTGGCAGGTCTACCTGTTGATCGGCGCTGCTGGGTTCCTGCTGGTCGCGGGGATGCTGCTGCTGAGCGCGATGGGAGCTGCGGCGCACCGCCCGAGCGACTATCGAGGGAGGAAGTGATGGGCGAGAACTGCGCTCGCTGCGGGCACTCGGAGAATTACCACTGGCGCGCCTCGTGCACGTCGGCGGTCGGGGAGGACGATCCCTGCCCGTGCCCCGGCTACCGCACCCAGGCGCAGCAGGAGGCATGGGCGTCCGCGAGGCAGTGGCTCGACGTGGTCCGCGCCAACTGCGGGATAGATCCGGGTCCTGGCGGGATTGACGGCATCGCCGAGCGCCTGCTGGAGCTGTATCCATGACCGAGGCTGAGCTGGATGAGATCCCGGCGCGGCACTTTCCCCGAGAGCTGTACCCCGAGATGTGCAATGGCTGCCACGAGTCCTGGCCTTGCGAACAGTCCCGACTGGCGTCCGAGGTTGAGCGGCTGCGACGGGAGAACGGCAGGCTCCGCGCGGCGATCCAGACCGTGCTCGACGACAACGAGACCGGAGCGGGCGGGTGGGGGCCGGATGTGACGATGGCTGCGGTACTTCGGGCCGCTCTGGAGGGAGGGGAGTGAGCCAGGTGACGCAGATTGAGTGCGACAGGTGCCACAAGCGCGAAGAGTCCCCCGGAATCTTCGCCGATCAGATCACGCGGCCCGCGACGTGGAAGTATGTGGGCAAATACGACCTCTGCCCCAAGTGCTATGTGGACTTCAAGGCGTGGATGGCGCCCACCCTGGAGGAAGGGGAATGACCGAGGCTGAGCGCCTGCGCCAGTATGACGGCGACTGTGCCTATCAAGCCTACTGGGGTCGTGAGCGCAACAGGTGGGCGGCCTGGTGGGTATCGCGGCTTGGGATCGGCTGGTGGATGCGGCGGGGCGTGTGACCATCTCTGCCGACATGCCCGAGAAGGCCGATGGGCTGCTGGTGCGGTACTTCGTGCCGGGAAGGCCGGCGAACCTTGGCAACTCCCGGATGCACTGGGCCGAGCGAGCGCGCCTGGTGGCTCAGGAGCGCATGGCTACCCGCGTGATCGGGCAGTCCGAGCGGATCAAGGCCGAGCTGCCGAAGGCTGACGGGCCGCGCAAGGTGACGGTGACATTCGAGCTGGCGGGGAGCCTGTTCGATGTCGATGGGAAGGTCTCTGCATCGAAGCCATATCTCGACGGGCTGGCGGATGCGGGGCTCATCACCGGAGACCGCGAGGGTGAGATCGAGCTTGTCGTTTCACAGCGCAAAGTGCGATATCGTGACGCTCAAGGCGTCTACATCGAGGTGTGGAGGGCTGACTGATGGACATGGG
>JAKAWF010000261.1:590-5445 GCA_021817025.1 bacterium | reverse complement strand
GAGCGCGACGGTGCTCGCCAACCTGGCCACCGTCCGCGAGCTGTGCCGAGCAGCTGCGGGTGGGCGAGGGCTCTCCGGCACCGCCTCAGATGAGCTCTGCAGCACCGGCGAGCTGCTCTCGGCGGCGATCATGGCCCACACCCTGATCCGGCTCGGCCAAATGGCCACGGTGGTCGACGCCAAGGAGATCGTGCAGACCGACGACCGCTTTGGCAGGGCCAGGGTGATCACCCAGGCCAGCGAGCGACGAATCCGGGACCGCCTGGTCCCGCTCCTCAGGCGGGGGGTGGTGCCGGTGGTGACCGGCTTCCGAGGAGCCACCGCAAGGGGGGAGTGCACGACCCTTGGTCGCGGCGGGTCTGACTCCACCGCCACCATCATCGGCTCCTTGCTGCCGGCCTCGGAGGTCTGGATCCTCACCGACGTCGCCGGGGTGATGACCGCCGATCCCCGGCTGGTCCCCAACGCCAGGGTCATCCCCTTCCTCTCCTACCGCGAGGCCCTCGAACTGGCCTTCTTCGGCGCCCGCGTGCTGCACCCCAGCTCGATGGAGCTGCCCCAGCGCACGCGGCTCCGAGTCAGGATCCTGAGCAGCTTCGACTCCCACTCCGAGGGGACAGTGATCGGGCCGCAGGTGGCAGCTCGGCCCGGGGTCAGGGCGGTCGTGGACACCCGAGACGCCCGCCTCTACACGGTCGGTGGGGTCGACGGGGTCGCCTTCACCAAGGTTGGATCCGTGGTCCTGGAGGGGCTCGAGGCGGAGGGGATCCCCACCCTGATCGTCACCCAGTCCTCGGCCGACAACGTTATCTGCTTTGCCGTGAGCGGGGAGCACGGGACCAGGGTCCGCAGGCTCCTGGACAACCTGCGATCCGAAACCGGCTTCTTGGGAGAGTTCGAGGAGGTCGCGGAGGCCGGGATCGTGGTCGCCGTCGGTGACTCCATGAGGGGAACCCCGGGGATCGCCGCCAAACTCTTCTCCGCTTTGGCCGCGCGCCAGATCAACGTGATCGCCATCTCCCAGGGCTCATCGGAGCTCAGCGTCTCGGCCGCGGTTCGGGCGCAGGACGTCCCCGCCGCGGTGAGCGCCATCCACGACGCCTTCGAGTTGGGCTGAAGAGTGGCACGGAAAGCCGATGTCCACCTGGCTCGCCTCTTACGCCGCCCAGGGCTTGGCGGCCTGGCCTCACTCGACCTCCACGAGCCGGCCATCGCCGACCTGGTAGACGAAGCCCCGGATTCGGTCACGATGCAGCAGCTCCCTCGCCCCTCTCAAGGTGCGCAGCGACCTTCGGAGATCCTCCTCGGGATCCGCGATGGCTCCTATGGCGTACCCCAGCGGGCTGCCGGCGTGGGTCGCCACCCTCTCGGCGAGCTCCCTCTCATCGAACTTGGTCATGCCGCAGTCGGTGTGGCGGATGAGCACCACCTCCTCAGTCTTCGACACCCACTGGGAGACCACGAGGGAGCGCATGACGTCGTCGGTCACGACGCCGCCGGCGTTGCGGATCACCTGCGCTTCGCCGGGCCTGAGCCCCAGGATCCTGAAGACGTCCAGGCGCGCATCCATGCAGGCCACCACGGCCAAGCGCAGGGACGGGTTGGGAGGCAGATCGCCCTGGTCGAATGTCGCCGCGTAAGTGGCATGGTTGGCGAGCAGGCCGTCTACAACTGACACTGGGGTACTCCTCCTGGGTTGGATCGCAGGGCTTGCCGGTAGTCGGGCCGTGGTCATCGCGACCGGGGGCAGGACATCCAGCCTGCGCCCTCCTCCACGACCGGCCCAGCCGCAAACCGATACCCTTTGGGCCATTGTCTTACCGCTGCCCCCCTGGCCACCTCGTTCAACGGCCAGCCCCGCCACGGCGCCGAACGCCGGCGGCGGGCGGATGGTGCTGCCGCGGGCGTGCCCATACCGCGGGGTGGGAACTCGCATGAGCGCCAGCCGCCTGGTCTGCGCCGAACCGGGCTGCGGACGAGCCGCCGACCGCGACTCGGCGCCCGCCCGCTGCGCCGCCTGCGGTGGGCTGCTGGAGTTCTCGTACGGACTGCAGCCGGAATCGGACTGGCGCCCGCGCTGGCGCACGCGGCGAGCCGCGGGGGGTCCCATGGACAGCAGTGGGGTCTGGCGCTTCAGGGAGCTGCTGCCGGACTTCGACGGGGTCCAACCGGTGACCCTCGGGGAGGGCGGCACCCCGATGCCGGAGGCACCGCGGACGGCGGCCTGGGCCGGTGTCGCGGGCCTCAGCGTCAAACACCTGGGGGGCAACCCCACCGGTTCCTTCAAGGACCTGGGCATGACGGTGGCCATCTCGGAGGCGGTGCGTCTGGGTCGGAGAGTGGTCGCGTGCGCCTCGACCGGCAACACGTCCTCTTCGATGGCGGCCTACGCCGGCCGGGCGGGGCTGCGCTCGGTCGTGTTGGTGCCCTCGGGAGCGGTCTCCCTGGCCAAGCTCGCCCAGGCGCTCGACTTCGGGTCGCTGATCCTGGAGGCCGGCACCACCTTCGATGATGCCTTCGCGACCCTGCAGGAGCTGGCTGCCGAATTCGGACTGTACGTGGTCAACTCGATCAACCCCCTGCGCATAGAGGGCCAGAAGACGGCGATCCTGGAAATCCTGGAGCAGCGCGACTGGAGAGCCCCCGATCTGGTCGCGCTTCCCGGCGGAAACCTCGGCAACGCCTCCGCCCTGGGCAAGGGGCTGAGGGAACTTCACGCCCTCGGTTGGCTGGACCGGATGCCACGGATCCTGGTCTCCCAGGCCGCGGGCGCCAGCCCGTTCCACCGGATGTGGCAGAGCGGCACCGCCGACCTGGAGGCTGAGCCCCATCCCCAGACCCGCGCCACCGCGATTCGAATCGGCAGACCCGCGAACTGGCGGCGCGCACGCCGGGTGCTGGAGCTGACGCAGGGGCTGACCGCGGCCGTCTCAGAGGCGGAGATCGCCGAGGCCAAGCGTCAACTGGCCAGGGAGGGGATCGGCTGCGAGCCCGCCTCCGCGGCGGCCGTGGCCGGGGTCCGCCAGCTGCGCCTTAGAGGCGAGATCCCAGAGGAAGCCGACCTGGTGGCCATCCTCACCGGCCACCAACTCAAGGACACCGACTACATCGTCGAGGGTGAGCGGCCCCGCCGGGAGCCGGACCGCACGGCTGACCTGCGCTCCCAGCTGGCCGGCTGGCTCAAGGGCCGATAGCCGTTCTGGACCGTGCCGCGCCAGCCGGTTCAGGTCCTGAGGTAGGAGGCTCCGTTCACATCGAGGATGGAGCCGCTGGCGAACTTGGCCTGATCCGAGGCCAAGAACACGATCGCCGCGGCCACCTCCTCCGGTTGGGCGATCCGGTGGAATGGGCTCTGCGCCAGAATCTCGGACCCACGCGGCCGCTTCAGCTCCTCGTTCGACATGTCCGTGGCCACCCAGCCCGGGGCCACCGTCGCAACCGAAATTCCATGGGGGGCCAGCGCCACGGCCAGGGATTGGCCGAAGGCGTTCAGCGCCGCCTTGCTGGCTCCGTAGCCGGGCTGGCCCGGCTCACCTCGGAAGGCGCCCCGCGAGGAGACGTTGACGATGGACCCGCCCCCGACCAGCATGTGGCGCACGGCGAAGTAGGTCACGTAGGCGGCCCCGTTCAGGTTCACCGCCACGGTGCGGTCGAAGGCGGCCCGCCATTGGTCGAAGTCCATCTCGGTGAGGTCGTGGAGAAGGCTGACCCCCGCGTTGTTTACCAGCACCTCCAGCCCGCCCAGAGCGGAGACGGCGGCCTCGACCACCGCCTGCGCCTGCTCCGGGTCCGCCAGGTCGCCACGAACTACCGTGTGGCCAGACCCCGGCAGCTCCGCCACAACCTGCCGCGCCAGAGGCTCGGAATCGCGGTGATGGACGGCCACCCTGTCGCCGTTTCGCGCAAAGGCCAGCGCGGTCGCCCGGCCGATCCCGCGCGACGCTCCCGTCACCAGCACGGACCTACCGTCCACCCGGAGCCTCCTGCTCTGGGCGTTCCGGTCGGCGGACCGGCGCCGGCCGGGGCTGCCGACCGATCACCCCAGCCGTTCCTGGCAGGCTGCCGCCAGCTTGGCCAGCGGCAGCCTCACCTGCTCCATGCTGTCGCGGTCGCGGATCGTGGCGGCGTGGTCCTGGAGGGTCTCGAAGTCGACCGTGATCGCCAGCGGGGTCCCGATCTCGTCCTGACGTCGGTAGCGCTTCCCGATCGAACCGGTGTCGTCGTAGTCGGTGGCGAAGTGCGCGCGCAGCTCCTGCTCCAGCGGCCTGGCCACGGCGGCGAGCTCCGGCCTCCTGGAGAGGGGCAGCACCGCCACCTGGTAGGGCGCGACCGCGGGGCTGAGGCGGAGCACCACCCTGGTCTCCCCCTTGACGACCTCCTCGGAGTAGGCGTCCAGCAGCAGGGCCAGGAAGGTCCGGTCGACGCCGACCGCCGGCTCCACCACGTAGGGGAGAAACCGGCGACCGCTGATGGGATCGGTGTACTGCAGATCCTTGCCACTCTCCTCCTGGTGGCGGCTGAGGTCGTAGTCCCCGCGCCTGGCGATCCCCTCCAGCTCCCCCCAGCCCCAGGGGTAGCGGTACTCGATGTCGGATGAGGCCAGCGCGTAGTGCGCCTTCTCGTCGTCACCGTGGGGACGCAGGCGCAGGTTTTCGGCGCGGATTCCGAGCCCCCGGTGCCAGGCCATCCGCTGCTCACACCAGTACTCGAACCACCGGGCGTCATCGCCGGGCTCGGTGAACCACTCCATCTCCATCATCTCCAGCTCTCGCAGCCGGAAGATGAAGTTCCCGGTCGAGATCTCGTTGCGGAAGCTGCGGCCGATCTGCGCGATCCCGAACGGCCCCCGCTGCCG
>JAKAWF010000261.1:0-580 GCA_021817025.1 bacterium | reverse complement strand
GACGAACATCCCCTGCGCGGTCTCCGGTCGCAGGTAGACCACCGAGCTGCCGTCCTCGACCGGGCCGATGAAGGTCTTGAACATGAGGTTGAACTGGCGCGGACTGCTGAGCTCCCCGCCGCAGGTGGGACAGCGGTCACCCTCCAGCTGGTCGGCGCGCCAGCGCTGGTGGCACTCCCCCAGGCAGTCCACCATGGGGTCGCTGAAGTTGGAGAGGTGCCCCGAGGCCTGCCAGACCATCGGGTTCATGAGGATCGCGGCCTCCACCCCCTCGATGTCATCACGCAGGTCCACCATCTCCCGCCACCAGAGGTCGCGGATGCGCCGGCGCAGCCGCACGCCGAGCGGCCCGAAGTCATAGACGGCGTTGATGCCCCCGTAGATCTCGCTGCTCTGGAAGACGAAGCCGCGCCGCTTGCACAGCGATACCAGGGTTTCCAGCCGGTTTGGCTCCAGCTCAGCCATCAAGACCTCCAGCGGCTCCCAGGCCGGGGGAACCTGAACTCAGGCGAACCCGGTCATTCTACCGGGGGCGGGTAACGGCCCCGACACGCCGCATGTCGTCCAATGCGGATGGTCA
>JAKAWF010000260.1 GCA_021817025.1 bacterium | reverse complement strand
CTCTGCTCCCCGTGACCGTTGGCGCGTTTCATGAATTATCTCTCGCTCTGATCGAGACTCGATGCCATCCTGAGTTCAGATCCCTCTGGCCCAACCCGTTATGTCCAGAGACCTGGTGCCTGTGACGCCCTCAAGTGAGTTCATGGAGCAAGGCCGCCCTGATGACTACATGGCCGTGTACAGAACACCGGGAGCGGCGTGTACCAGTGGGTCGCGAAGGGCGCCCAGGAGGAGCGAGCCGAAGTCGCCAGTTGCCCAAGACAAGACCTTGCAGTAACCCCACCAACGCAAAGAGAGTTGCAGGGTTGGTGCTGAAGTTGAGTTCAGGCGCCCCAAATCGTACTGATGGGCAGCGCCAGAATCCGATCCGCCAACCGGAAGACGTCTGGACCGGTATGCATTACGGCCCCAGCGACTAACCGGTCCTCCAGGAGACTTCGCAACCAAAGCAAGTGCCTGGCATCGTGAGCCGATGGCGCCGAGGATGCCTTGAATTCAAAGGCCAGGACCTTCTTGTCCTCAGTTTCAAGGAGAAGGTCGATCTCCTGTCTCCCGCCCTTTGTCCTCAAGTGGTACGGCTTTACCCTTGTTGCGGTCAAACTCCACAGAGGGCGCAGTTGGGCCGTAATGAAGGTATCGAGCGTTCTGCCAAGAACGTCCGAGTCGCCAAGAATACCTTGGAGACTGACGTGTGCCGAATTTGCAGCCAGGGCAGGGTCGACGATATAGCGCTTTGGGAGTTCGGTAAAACGCGAAAGCGCCTTCTTGGTCCAGCCCGGCAGCCGTTCAGTCAGGAAGAGATTCTCGAACAATCCCTCATATCCTGCGGCCGCGTCCTTACCTACACCGGCGGCATCGATTAGGGTTTTGTCGAGTGGTGTTCCCGCCGTCTGCAGTGCTAGTGCCTCGAAGTAGGCACGCATCTTTTGAGGATCACCCCGTGGCCTTACGGCAATGGCGTCTCTAGTTATCACTTGGCTGATGTAACTATCGAGCCAGTCGCTTCTCGCCGCTTGAGAGAGAGGGCGCAGTGCCACCTCGGGAAAGCCGCCCCGGGTGGCCAACTCAAGGTAATCCCTTAACCGCGGCCGGGTTTTCCCCCTGGCAAACGCAGAGACGTCGGAGGAGGCTAGCTTGTCAAGGAACCCTACAGATTGCTTGTCTAGGGTCGTTTGCATCTCCACTTCGGTCAAGCCGTACATACTCATGCGCATGAAGCGGCCGGTCCCGGGCCAGACGCGGTTCTCCAGCTCGCCCCTGACACTGCCGGTCACAATGAAGCGACCGGGATGTGGGTCGCTATCTACCGCTCTGCGGACCGCTCCCAGCACCTCAGGCACCTCTTGCCACTCGTCTAAGAGCAACGGCTCTCTTCTTCCTCGGAGGGCGTCGTCCGGATCGGCTCTAAAAGCAGCCGAATCGGCTGGGCTATCGAGACTGACGCTCTCGGCGGCGACTTGGCGCGCGGTAGTTGTCTTGCCGGCAGCCCGAGGCCCATTAATCATCACGGCGGGGAAGTCGGCCAGTAGTTGCTGCAATCTACCGTCAGCCAGGCGTCTCTGGTACTTCATAGGCTCCAGTGTAGCTCAGCCCCGCCCTCAGGTCCACCACAGCCCCGCCCTCAGGTCCACCACAGCCCCGCCCTCAGGTCCACCACGGCCCCGCGAACCCGGCGCCAAGACTCTCGTCTCCTTTGGTGGCAACGGCTGGAGGCTACGTCGAAACCGAAGGATGCCCCCAACGTGGCCAGGTCAATTGGTCTCAGCCCGAGCGCAGCCGAGCGCGGGTACAAGAAACTGATAGCGGCGTGTACAAGCCGGTCGCGAAGTGCGTGCAGGAGGGGGTGAGCCGAAGTCGCCAGGGCCCCACAACAAGACCTTGCAACAACCCTAGGAGGCTGGTGTTTTTCGTGACCGGCGGGTGCGGGGTCTGGCCTGGGGGGTGCTCGGTCGTAGCTCGGCCTCGGCGATCTCGACGGAGACTGCCTGCAGTTCGCTCAACAGAGTGCGGGCGCGTCGGTTGGCATCGAACCAGGGAGCACTAAGTTGCCGTCAAGCGGGAGCGTGTTCGGCCGCGTGGCACCGAAGCCACCACGCGCGGGGCCTGCTGCCGACCAGCCCACAGTGGCGCTGTGGGGATCCGAGCTGCCATTGGGCGAATGTCGGTCTCGACCGGAGTCGAGCGCCGTGGGCGAGTGGTCGCAAGCCACCCGGTTGCTGATGAGCCCGGCTGGCCGCAGCTCGGACCCGGATCAGGTGCCCACGACGATCAGGCGCGGACCTGGCGGCCGCTGAGGGCCCAAAGGACCAGGGCTGCGGGCACGAGGTTCATGGAGTTGGAGAACTCGAGATGGTCCTTGGTGGCCACCAGGCTGGGTCGTCCCGGCAGGGCCCGCCTCGGCCCGGTCGCCTTCTGGCGATTCAAGCGCTCCCAGTCGGCCGCCTCGACCGCGTGGATCGCGCTGCGGGGGCCGCAGACGAAATCGATCTCACCCCCAGTCTTGGTGCCCCAAACATGCAGCCTGTCAGGGGCCGCAAAGGTGCCCGGCTGGCGCTCTTGGGGTTCGTAGCGACGGAAGAGGTGAACCGCGAGAGCGTTCTCCACCTGAGCGTGAGGGTCCGGCGCGAGGCCTACCCGATCCGCGGTGATCGTGTGTAGCAGCGGGTCGCCGAAATACACCTTCTTGTCCTTGGACAGGTCCGCGGTCCCGGAGTCCTGTCGCCAGAAGTACACAACCAGGGCGAAGTAACCGGTGGCCAGGAGCTGGATGTAGTCCTGGAGGGTTCGTCGATCGGTGGCGGTCGTGTGGCGGGCCCGCTTGCCGCCGAGAGGCACGGTCATCTCCTCCGCCATCCGTTGCCAGCTCACCCGCGACCCCAGGGATCTCATAATCCGCTCCATGAGCGCGTCGGCCGCCGGCACGCTGGCTCCCTTGCGGCGAATCTCGAGCAGCAACGAGTCGTGCAGCACTCGCCTGGTCGCCTCGCTGGGACCAGCTAACCCCCGGCTCGCCTCCGCCACGGCGGCGGGAAGTCCACCGAAGCGCAGGTAGCGCTCCAGGGCGAGCCGCAGGTCTGGAAGGTGGCGACGCATGTCCAACATGAGCAGCTGTCCATCCGGGCTTGTCATCTCCTCCACATCGAGTCCCGGCGGGGCGGGCAGAGACCGCACCACCGCCCGGGCGAAGGCTCCGAGGTCCTGGGGCAGCACCAGCCAATCGACACCTTCCCCGCGCCTGCCGGCGAGGCTCTCCGACTCGGCCCGGGCCAGGTCAACAGCCGACGAGCCGGTGCAGATGGTCACCGAGCGGTCGATGGCGCCCTCATCCCAGAGCGCCTTGAGCGCCAGACGCCATCGCGGCACGGTGGTCACCTCGTCCAGGAGGATAAGACCCCAGCTCAGTACGCCCGCCAGTTGCCCAGCGCGCCTGACGGTGCGGGCCAGCTCCGGGAACGGTTGTCCCTCCAAGAGGTCCAGGGCCAGGTAGAGAATGCTCTCCGGCCGCCTCCCCTCCCGAAGGCTGCGTTGCACGATCAGCTTCAAGTCGGTGGATTTGCCGACCTGGCGAGGACCGCGCACGATGTGGAGGCTCGGCGTTATGAGGTCGATCGCATCCACTTCAGGCGCCGGCAGGCGCGCTGGCTGCCCGGCCAGGCGTTGCAGGTGGGGATCTCCTGCCTCCCAGCCTTGGCCACGCCACCAGGGATTCGCCCGGATGATCTCCTCGTCCGTCAACATCTCCACAGTATAGAGTCCGGCCGGCAAATGAGGAGGACTTATGGTCAGTTGTTTGGCGATGAGACGGGGTCCCATAGACAGTTACATGGTGCAGGCCCATGGTCTCTTTGACGTGACACTGGACCTCCTTCACCGCAGCGACGAGTTCGGCTCGAGGAGGCCGGCGGCAGCTACGGCATTGCTGAAGCCCGGGAGGCCGCGTAACACAACGAGGGGCCCAGGCCTCCTGGCCTCTGGCACAGCGACAGTGCGCGCCAGCTTGGCTCGCGGCCTGCCAGCCCACCAAGGACTACATGGTTCGACGCACCCGCGAAGGCCTGTCCAAGAAGGAGATCATCCGCTGCCTGAGGCGCTACGTCGCCCGAGGGGCGTACCGCGCGCTCCTTCCCAGCCGCGAACTCGTACGGGCCGCTTGACAAGCTATAGGAGCATCCAATCGAAGGGACTTGACTCAGATGAGGCCAAGACCCATAAGAGAACCCAGAGAACGGGTGCCGAAGGAGGGCGCCTCCTACAGTTCACACGGCGGCAACGGTCACGGCTGCAGCGTGGCTGGCCGGCCGGTTACGGCCTCGCCGCCGGCGAGGAGTTCCAAGGTGGCGCCGGCCCGGTCGATGGCGGTCAGCGCCTCTCTCCCGTGAGCCTTCAGCAGGGGCGCCAGCGGTACCGGGACGTGGTGGGCCCTGGAGAGGACCAGCGCTGCGGCCGCCTCGAGTAAATCGCTGTCGATGGAGGCGGCCTTCAGCGTCCCGACGGCGGCCTCCGCAAGCTGGTGCGAGGTAAGCCGCGAGAGGGCTCCGGCGGGCAGCAGCCGGGCGGACCGGAGTGCTCTGGCCACAGCCTCCTCCCCCAGATTGGAGAGCAAGGGAACTGAGAGGGAGGCGGGGCCCTCCTGGGGTGGGGCGGGCACCCTCGGACTCGACGCGGGTGCCCGCCCGCGCTCCGGGGGCGCTTCGGGCTGGGCCGCAGGTGGGGGCGACATCGGATCGGAGACGGCGGCGAAGTCGATTCCGTCGGCGGTTTGGTGCTTGTCCGCCATCGTCGCGTGCAGGTAGCGTCCAGTGGTCGTGATGTTGGTGTGCCCGAGGAGTTCCCGCACGACCTCGATGTTGCCCGCCTCGCGGAGGGCGTTGCTGGCGAAGCTGTGGCGGAAGCGGTGGGGGAAGTGGCGGCCCGGGATCCCGGACTCGGCCAGCAGGTCGCGCACCAGGCTGACCAGGGTGTTGGGTTCCAGCCGACCCCAGAACGGCCCCTGGCGCAGGGAGCGCGGATTCGCCATGAAGTAGGGGGACTGGGGCAGGCGGGGACGGAGGTCTTCCAGATATGTGGCGAGCACCACCGCTGTGGCCGGGCCGAAGGGGACGGTGCGCGGCTTGGAGCCCTTGCCGACCACCCTGAGTCGGTGGCGCACCAGATCCACATCGGCGGTTTGCAGACCCAGCAGTTCACCGTTGCGGATGCCCGTGCCGGCCAGGAGGGTGAGCGCCACGTAGCCCACCCAGCGGCGCAGATCAGGGGAGTGCTCGTACCTTTGGGCGAGAGCGAGGATGTGGCGGACCTCCTGCTCTGAGTAGGGGTCGATCGCAGGAGCGATCACCCTGGGGAGCCTGACCCCCAGAGTTGGATTGGGATGGTCGGGATCCCCGGCGAGAGTGAACGAATAGAAGCTGCGGAGCGAATGCAGGATCGTGGCCAGCGTGCTCGCCTTCACCATCTGGCCGCGCTTG
>JAKAWF010000259.1 GCA_021817025.1 bacterium | reverse complement strand
TCTCTGGGCGCAGTCCCCCCGCGACACCGTAGTGCTCGGGCTGGTCCTCTACCTGACCGCGCTGGTCGCGGGCCAGGTGAAGTCCCAGGCAGAGCGTGTCCGAGGCGCGCTGGCCCGTCGGCTCACGGCGTTGCACGAACGGCTGGCCGGTCTGTCCCGGGCCGGTGATGTCTCGGAGTTGCTGCAGGGGAGCGTCGATGCGGGCAGGGAGCTGACGGGCGCCCGCCATGCCGCCGTGGCGGTGTGGGACGAGAAGGGCAAGATGGCCCACTTCATCACCTCCGGCATGGACTCCGCCGCGACGGCGTCGATGGGGCACCCGCCCGAGGGCAAGGGCCTGCTCGGAGTGGTGCGGGACGCCCCCGGGCCAATCCGCCTAGCCGACGCCAGGCGGCACCCGTCGGCCTTGTCGTCGCTTCCCCACGGGCACCCCGAGATGGGGCACTTCCTGGGGGTGCCCATCCCAGCCCTGGGGGACTGGAAGGGCGCCTACTACATGCTGGGTCGGGAGGCGGTAGGGGGCTTTACCTCCGACGATGAGCACATTGTAGAGATGCTGGCGGCCCAGGTGGGTGGGGCCGTCATGATGCGCCGCCTGGTCGCCAGTCAGAAGGAGATGTACGACAGCCTCCTGGAGATGCTGGTCGAGGTCAGCGATGCCCGGGAGCATGCGATCAAGGGGCACTCGATGCGGGTCAGCAAGTGGGCTCGCGCGCTGGCCGAACGATTGGATCTGCCCGCCGACGAGGTCAACCGGATCGCGGTGGCCGGTCTGCTGCACGACATCGGCAAGATCGGGATTCCGGACAGCATCCTCGGGAAGCCAGGGTCACTGACCGATGACGAACGCATCCTGATGATGGCCCACGCCGCGCTCGGCGCCGGGATCGTGGAGCACGCCGGACCGCTGGCCGCCATCGCGCCCATCGTGCGGCACCATCATGAGTGGTGGGACGGGCACGGCTATCCCGAGGGACTGCGGGGGGAGGCGATCCCACTTGGAGCGCGGATCGTGACCCTGGCCGACACCCTGGACTCGATGACCACCAACCGGGTGTACCGGGCGGCTAAGAGCATGGACGAAGCGCTGGTCGAGATCGCGCGGTGCTCCGGGACCCAGTTCGACCCACGGGTGGCCGCGCTGGCGGCCGACGTGGTCGGTCCGGCCACCCCGGGGCCGGCACTGCCGCTGCCGAGGGGGGAAGAGTCGGTGACCCTCGCGGAGCTGTACAGCGCAGGGCAGGTGGCGGGATGGAAGCTGCTGATGCGCGTCTCCCAGGGGCTGCGGGAGACGCTCGAACTGCCCGGCCTGGCGGAGCGGGTGCTTCGCCCAGTCAGGGCCGAACTCCAGGTCGAATCGGCGTCACTGAGCGTGCTGGACGATGATGGCCAGGTGTTGCGCATGGTGGGATGGGAGGGCAGCCCGTGCCTTCTACCAGTGGGAACGCGCCTGCGCCGGGGGCAGGGCTTGCTGTGGGCGGCCCTGCAAGAGGGTGCGCCGCTGGTGCTGCCCGATCTGGAGGCGGATCCGCGTTACCTCGGCCAGCGTGGGGAGGGGCGTCGATCCGGGATGTTCCTGCCGCTGCTGGCGAGCTCCGGGCCGCAGGGGGTCCTCTCCGTCCACCGCAGATGGCCGGACACCTTCGGGGAGCAGACGGCACGTCAGCTTGAGGCTGTGGCCTGCGTGGTGGCGGAGGCTCTGGCGGTGTCGCGGCTCAAGGGCCAGCTCGGGCAGGTGGAGCGCACCGATCCCGTCACGGGCGTCGCAAACCGCCAGTGCGGTCTGGATTGGCTGTCCGCAGCCTGCGCCAAGGCGGCACCTGGCGGCCCGCCGTTTGCTCTTCTGAGGCTCGATCTCGACAACTTCGGGGAGGTGAACGAGCGGTTCGGTCAGCGTGCTGGGGACGAAGTCCTGAAGCAGGTGGCCGAGACGATTCGCGGCCGGCTCCGCCCGCGAGACCTCGTGGCGCGCTGGGCAGGCGACGAATTCATCGTGATCCTGCCAGACACGGATGAGGTGGAGGCGGCCCGGCTGGTGCAGCAGATGAGGCCGAGAGCCTCCGGGCAGACAATGATCGTCGGCGGTCGCAAGGTGGGGATCCCTTCGTGGTCCGCCGGGATCGCGGTGTGCCCCGACGACGGCACCGGGGTGGAGTCGCTCCTCCATACCAGTGAGGAGCAGCTACACGCGCGCAAGCAGGCCAGAGCAAGTGGTGCCAGGTTTGACTGAGCCGTTCGGTGGCCCTCTCCGGCGATCCAGCCGAGCCCGGGTCTGGGTCCCAGCGGCGGTCGCCTCTTCGCCGCTGCTCGCAACGGGCCGGTGTTTCCCGCGCCGGAGCGGAGCCGCCGCCTCAGCCGGTGGCCGCCGCAGGCCTCCGCCGGCACGGAGGCACCGACGCAAAAGCGGACCAGTGTGATGTCGGAGGCAACCCACCCGTCGGGTCTCAACTTCCTCTGGGCTCTTCTCTCCCGTGCGGTGGCGGCGGCTGTGGCGGTGCCATATCGTGATCGGGCCTTCTGGGTGACGCAGGCCCTCGTTGTCGGTGCCGTGGGCATTCACCTCATGGACGATCTTCTCGGCGGCGAGGTCGCCCGGGTGCCCGCGGTCGTCACTCTCGTGCTGCTGGTGGTCCCCGTCGGCTACGCGGCGATCCGGTTTGGCCTGCGGGGGTCCCTGCCCACGGCCTCGTTGACCGCTGTGCTGATGCTCTTTGACATCCTCCTTATCGACTCCGGCCTGGAGCGCTGGACGGACGGCAGCGTACTGATATTGGTCATGATCCTGGCGGTGGCCGCCGGGCGGACGGTTGACCTGGAGCACACCGTCTCCGCTTCCCGGGTCGCTGGGGATCGCGTCCGCAGGATAGCCAGGGTCGCCGACCAGCTCTTGGAGGGGCTCTGCGTCACCGACCTGTCCGGGGTGATCACCTACGCCAACCCCGCCTGGGCCTCGATGCAGGGGCTCACGTCGGCCGGGAGCGCCGTCGGGCGGCCCCTGGCGAGCTTTCACGGGGATGAGGAACCAGATGGGGATCCACTTCCATATCAGCTACCGCTCGGGGACGGCTCGCCGGTGCACCGGCTGGTCAGACACCACCCTCCCGGCCGGGCCGAGTACTTGGGGTCGGTCACGTCCGTGGCGCTGCTCGACGAGCGCGGGCGCGCGATCGGCAGGCTCAGCACGGTGCGCGACGTGACCGCGGAGACGAGGGCGGCGGCGGCGCTCCAGGAGGCTGAGGAGCGGTTCCGCCTGACGTTCGAGCAGGCGCCCCTCGGGATGGCCCTGATCACGCCCGACGGAGGTTTACTGCAGGTGAACGAGGCGCTCTGCCGGGGATTGGGCCGGAGTGCGCCGGAGGTACTCCGACTCGGTGCGTGGGGGATCACTCACCCGGCCGATCATGAGGCCATGCGGCTGGTCCTGCAGCAACAGGCGACGGGTGGGAGGCGGTTCACCCAGCGCCACCTGCATGCGGATGGGCGCGTCATCACCGTGGATGGCACCACGAGCCTGGTTCACGATGCTGCCGGGCGGCCGCTCTACTTCGTCGCCCAGTTCAAGGACGTGACCGAGGAGCGGGCCATGGTGGCGGCGCTCCAGGAGGCCGAGGAGCGGTTCCGGGCGACCTTCGAGCAGGCCCCTGTCGGGATGGCCCTCGTAACCATGAAGGGACAGTTCCTCCAGGTCAACGAGGCACTCTGCCAGATTCTTGGGCGCAACGTCGCCGATCTCATGGCGCGGGGAGTCCTGGCCCTGCTCGCCCCCGAGGATGTCCCAGCCACTGAGCAACTGCTCCGGGATGGTGGCTTCCAAACGGTGTCAATACAGCATGCTTTGCACAAGGACGGTCACTCTGTCTCGCTCCGGATCAGATCCAGGCTGGTCTCCGACGCTGCCGGGAAGCCGCTTTACTATGTTTCCCAGATTCGGGATGTGACCGAGGAGCATCTCTCGCGGTTGCAACTCGCCCACCAGGCCTTCCACGATTCGCTCACCGGCCTGCCCAACCGGGTGCTGTTCGAGGATCGGGCCGGCCGGGCGCTGGCGCGCACTCGTCGCCAGCACAGCGTTGTGGCGATCATGTTCTGCGATCTGGACGACTTCAAAGAGGTCAACGACCGCTTTGGCCACCAGGCCGGCGATGACACGCTGCGGGCGGTGGCAGCCAGGTTCCAGGGGTGCATCCGGGAGACGGACACGGTGGCCCGATTCGGGGGCGACGAGTTCGTCTTCCTGCTCGACGGCATGAGCGAGCCAGCCGAGGTTGACGCGACCGCGGAGAGGGTCCATGAGGCCATGAGGCCGCCCCACGCCCTGGGGGATCAGGAAGTGGTCATGGGCGTCAGCATCGGTATCGCGATCAGCTCCCTGGAGGTCACCAGTGTGGAGTCACTGATGGAGGCGGCCGACACCGCCATGTACCATGCGAAGGCGGCTGGCGGGGGCCGCACCTCTGTGTTCGGTCGTCGGTCGGGCACCAGCCTGGGACCACCCCACCCCCTCTAAGAGAGTCATAGGAGTGTCGGTGTCGGAAGTCAGAGACTTCTACAAGGACCTGGTCGACAACCTCCATGACGGGGTCTACTTCGTCGATCGGGAGCGGGTGATCACCTATTGGAACAAGGGGGCCGAGCGGATCACCGGCTATGCCGCCTCCCAGGCGGTCGGTCACCCCTGTCAAGCCAACATCCTCAATCACGTCACGGCCAATGGCAAGTCACTCTGCGGGGACCACTGTCCGCTGGCACGGGTCATGGAGGACGGCAAAGTGCGGGAGGCCGAGATCTTCCTGCACCATGCCGACGGGCACCGGGTGCCGGTCCTGGTCCGCGGCGCTCCCCTGCGCGACGAGAAGGGCACGATCATCGGCGCAGTGGAGACGTTCAGCAACAACACCGGGATGGCGATGGCCCGCCGGGAGCTGGGTGAATTGCGTCGGAGCGGGCGGGAGGACCCGCTGACCGGCATCGGCAACCGATCGCATCTGGAGGCCAAGCTGCGGGCGGCGCTGGCGGAGTGCGGCCGGGGCGATGACGCAGCGGCTCTGCTGTTCATGGATCTTGACCGCTTCAAGGACTGCAACGACACCTTCGGACACGACCTCGGAGACCAGGTCCTGCGCATGGTGGCCGGCACCCTGCGGAACACGTTGCGCGCGACGGACACCGTTGGCCGTTGGGGAGGCGATGAATTCATGGCGATCGTGTACCGAGTCCCGGACCAACGAACCGCGGCCAAGATGGCTGAGCACGTGCGCGTCATGGTCGAGTGTTCGCACCTTGAGGTGGGGAGTGACCGCGTCGCCACCACCATCTCGATTGGGGCGACCCTTCTGAGTCCCGACGACACCCCGCAGTCCTGCGTGCGCCGCGCCGACCAGTTGATGTTTCGCAGCAAGCGCTCGGGCATGAACCGGGTCGCCGTGGGCTGACGGGCTGAGCCCGGCCCCTTATTGCCTGGGCTTGGG
>JAKAWF010000258.1 GCA_021817025.1 bacterium | reverse complement strand
CGCCTCCATCATGCGCCGGATCTGGGCGAAGGAGCTGCCCACGTTGTCGCCGGCGCCGGCGCTGTTCTCGATCAGGAGCAGGCTGTCCCCAGGGGCCGCGTCAAGAGCCTGGCGCATGGCCTGGGCCATCTGCGGCAGCGTCTGGTCGAAGCCCAGGCCCTTGTGGGAGCCGGGGTGGAAGATGACGCCCCGAGCTCCCAGGAGGTTGGCCAGCTCCAGGTAGTGCTGGAGCGCGCCCTGGGAGCGTTCCAGCAGGTCCTCCCTGGTCGTTGCCAGGTTGATCAGGTAGACGGCGTGGAGGAAGAAGGCGTCGAGGCCGGTCGACTTCATCCGGGAGCGAAACTCCGCCACCGTCTCGGCCGAGAGCTCCAGCCGCCGCCAGCTCTGGGGCGCGGTGGGGTGGATCTGGACCGCCTCGGCCCCGATCGCCTGGGCGCGGTCGAACGCGGTCAGGATCCCTCCCTGGGTGGAGACGTGGGCCCCGATCAACATCCGCTCAGGTTCCCGGCGCTGGGGTGGGGGGCAGGTAGATCTGATTCGCCGGGGGCGGGCTGACGGCGCTGATCAGACCGAAGTCGTCATAGCGAAGCGAGATCGGCCGGTGGCCGGTGATGGTCAGCTGCAGCAACTCATGGCTCCCCCTCTCAATGTACAGACGCAATGATGAGCCCGCACCCCCCTCCTCCACCAGCCAGGCCGCCTTCCCGCGCCAACTGGTGGCCCGCACGACCAAGGCTCCCTTGAGGTGGCTCCGCAGGGTGCTGGCCAGGCCGGAGCCGGTGAAGGCGGCCAGGCTCTTGCGATAGCGAGCGGCCACGGCCGCCGGCTGCAGCACCCAGGTGGTCGCGGGGTTGAGATTGCCGGGCAGCGCGGCGATGCCCAGCTGGGCCAGCGCCATCGGCGAGAGCACGTAGACCTTCTGCCCCAGGGCCACCACATCGGTGGTCAGGGTCGGCGAGTGCGGCACCGCCGTGTCCACCTGGCCGGAGAAGTCACCGTTGGGGAGCGTCTCGACCGAGAACGAGATCCGGGTCTGGCCCGCCTGGGTGCTCCCCTCGAGCCGGTAGGAGAGCTGGGCCATGGCTGCGGCCGTGCGCTGGATCAGGACGTGGGAGCTGGGCACAGTCTGGCCGCAGGCGCTCACGGCAAGCCCCAGCGCGAGCAGCGCGGGTGCGGCCGGCAACCACCAGACAGCGCGCCCTACCATCGCCACCCTCCTTGGAACTCCCCGTCCCGGACCGAGCCTGGTCCCAGTGAACACCAGTTGCTCCCCCCGGCGTCGGCTGGGCTTCAGGAGCGGCCCAAGATCACCGCGACCACGTACAGAGCGTAGAGGCCTACCCCGGCCCCGGCCAGCAGGCGGGCGTCCACCCCTCGCTCCCCGGTCGCGGCCAGCGCCACCAGGGCCCCGGTGATGGTGACGGCGGCGGCGAGGAAACCGATCCCGGAGGGGTCCCAGGGGGTGAAGCAGAGGCCGACCATGGCTGGCACGGTCGCCTGGAAGACCATCGACCCGGTGACATTGCCCAGCGCCAGCATGTCCCGGCCCCGGGCCACCCACAGGGAGCCCGCGACCAGCTCCGGCAGCTCGGTCGCCAGGGGCACCAGGAGCAGGGCCAGCACCAGGGCGGAGAGCCGGATCGCGCCAGCTATCCCGTGCAGGGCGAGGATGAACAGCTCGCTGGCGGCGGAGAGGATGACCAGCGCCACCACCAGCTGAACGCCCCCCAGCAGCAGGCCGCCCCCCTTGGGCATGCCCGGCAGCCGGGCCGCCAGCAGTCTCTCGCCCACCTCTCCGGAGGGCCGGTCGTCGCGGAGTCGGCGCCGCACGAAGAGGGCGTAGAGCCCGGCCAGCGCCGCCGCGTCGACCCAGCGCAGCGGAGTCGGCACGAAGGCGCCGGCCATCAGCAGCAGATAGCTGAGCAGGAAGGTGTAGAGCACGCCCCGGCCAGGGGCTCCCGGGACCCGCAGGTGGGAGCGCCCGGAGAGCAGGCAGACCAGCCCGGTGACTCCCAACCCGACGGTCGCCAGCATGAAGGGCGCCCCCAGGATGGCCCCGGTGGCCGTCTGGGCGGCGGCGGGACCGCCACCGATGAGCGCCACCACCGGCACGATGCTCTCCGGCAGGGCGGTCCCAATCGCGGCCAGCACGCTGCCGGCGAGGGCGTGGCCCAACCCGAACTCACCCGCGACCCACTCGACCGCGTTGGTGAAGAGCGCCGCCGCGAGCAGCATCAGCAGCAGGCCCGCGAGGAGGAGGGCGGCTACTCCCAACTGATCAGGGCCCCCGCCTGGTCACCACCCTGCTGCCGGCCGCCGATCCCAACTCAGCCGTGAGGGCGGCGCCATGCCGCAGGACCTGGCCGAGACCGACTGGCTGCCAGCGCTCGAAGGGCTCGGGCGCCACCGGCCCCACCGCGTCCAGGATGCGCTGGCGGTACCAGGGGAAGAGAGCCCGGGGGAGACGCTCGGGTGAGGCCCACAGCAGTCGGAGAGCCTCTTTGCTGGGCTGGAGGCGGCCCCCCACCTGGTGGGCCAGGTAGACGGCATCGGTGCCGAGGCGGATGCCTCGGAAGTGGTAGTGGCCGATGAGGCGGTCGACCTCGATCTCCAGCCCGCACTCCTCCCTGGTCTCCCGGACCACCGTGAGACGGGGGTCCTCGCCGGGGCCGACGTGGCCGCCGGGAGGCTCCCATCCGGGGGGCCAGCCGCGGAGCTGGAGCAGCACCAGATCGCGCTGGCCGACCACCACCGCCTGGGCGCCCACGATCCGGCTCATCAGGTGACCAGGCAGGGGCTGCCCAGGGCGGCCGCCAGATTCGAGCCGCCCTGGTAGAAGAGCCACTCGAAGTTGGGGAAGAAGGTCTGCGGGGTGGGACCGGTGACCACGTGGGCCCAGAGCCAGTTGAAGGCGGCGAACATGGGCAGGTAGACGGGGCTGAAGCCTCCCATCAGCTGGGGCAGCGCCAGCACCAGCAGGAGCAGGGTGATGTAGATGCCGGTGCGGTGCATTTCGACCCATTGGAAAGGGGCTGGGTGGCGGGAGCGGAAGAGCCCCTCGGCGACTCCGAAACCGTCCAGGGGCGGGATCGGGATCAGGTTGAACACGAACAGGATCACGTTCACGTAGAAGGCCTCGACCAGGAACCAGTACACGAAGCCCAGCACCGGCAGGTTGAAGCTGGGAATCGAACAGGTGGCCAGCCAGGGGTTGGTGGCCAGGAGGACGCGCAGCAGGATCCCCAGCCCCAGCGCCACCGCCAGGTTGCTGAGGGGGCCGGCCGCCGCCAGCCAGGCCCGCTGCCGGCCGGAGCGCACGTAGAGCGGGTTGTACATCACGGGGCGGGCGAAGCCGAACCCTATGGTCAGCAGCATCACCAGACCCAGCGGGTCGATCTGGTTGGCGGGGTTGAAGCTGAGCCGCCCCTGGCTGCGGGGCAGGGGATCGCCGTAGCCGGTGGCCACCGCGGCGTGGCAGTACTCGTGGACGGTGAAGGCGAGGGCGATCCCCGGCAGCGCGAAGATGACCAGGACGAGGTAGAACTCGACCCCGCTTCCGAGCACCTCCGCCTAGTCCAGCGAGATCTTGCGAACCCGCCGGCGGTCCGGCCGCTTCGCCGGCCTGGGCTCCTGGTGGTGCTCGAGGGTGGCCACCGCCGCCAGCAGCAGCTCCCGCTGGGCCCGGATCAGATGCAGCCGGGCCTCCGCCGGCAGGATCTCGTCCAGCTGGCGCGCGACCGTCGCGGCCACCTCCCCCAGCAGCCGGATCGCCACGTCCCCAACTCCCATCGGCTGTGGCCTTCGCATCAACTCGCCCTCCTGAATCGGATCGCCAATTCACCGCTCTCCAGCCGCGCCGACCGGCTGACCTTGCCCCGGAGCACCCGCGGCAGCGAGATCTCCCGCTTGTAGGGGCCGACGCTGATGTAGAGCTCGTCGTCCTTCTGGGTGAGGTCGATCTGCTCGCGGCTGGCGAAGGGGATCTGGATGGACAGGACGTACTCGTCTCCCTCCTTGCGCAGCGACTGCGGCTTGGAGTGGAAGAGGATGTCCTCAGGAGGGGTGCTGCCATACAGTGACTCCGCCAGCTCGGCCAGCTGGGGGATCCCCACCACCTCATGGTCGAAGAGGCGCGACTGCAGGATCGGGACCGGGGCGAAGGTGTCCTCGACTTGGGTCGCGTACTTGGCCTGGACCCGGCGCCAATCGGCGAAGTAACCCCCGCCCGCCTCCTTGGGCAGGACCCGGTTCACCAGGACGGCGTCCACCTGGTAGTCGTAGAGGTTGAGGTAGGTGAAGGCCCGCTGGGACTCCTTGATCACCATCTTCTCCAGGTTCAGCACGATCCGGACGGTGCAGGACCTGGGGTCGCTGAGGACCTCCTTCATCGAGTCCAGGTCGACTAGGAGCTGCCGGACGGAGCCGTAGATCTCGTCGGGCGGCAGAGGCACGCTGATGAAGGGCTGGATCATCGGTCGCGCCACCTTCATCACCTTGCGCTCGAGCGGGAAGATCCGGTTGAGGTACCAGCGCGCGACATCGGGGAAGGCCAGCAGCTGCAGGGTCTCCCCGGTCGGGGCACAGTCGACCACCAGCACGTCGAACTGATTCATGTCCGAGTGGCGGCGGATCCACATCAGGCTGGCCACCTCCTCCATCCCCGGGGGGGTGGCCAGCTCCTCGGCGATGATGTCCCCGACCCCCTGGGAGTTGAAGAGGGTGGCCAGGTACTCGTGGATCTTCTCCCAGTGGCCCTCCATCTCGTGGAGGGCGTTGATCTCCTGGGCCCAGAGGTTGTCGCCGATCTGAATCGGCTCCGGGCCGATCTCACAGTCGAGGGAGTCTCCCAGACTGTGGGCGGCGTCGGTGGACATGACCAGCGTCCGGAGGCCCCGCTGCGCGCAGAGGACCGCGGTGGCGGCTGCGATCGTGGTCTTGCCGACCCCGCCCTTGCCGGTGTAAAGGATCACCCGCATGTTCGCGAGTATAGACAGGGCCCCGGAATTCACCCGGGGCGGCGATCAGTGGACGAAGAAGAAGCCCAGGATCACCAGCACCAGCAACACCCCGGAGACCAGACCGACCCGGCGCAGGTCCAAGCTGAGGTAGGGGGTGCGATCCAGCGGGACCCCGGGACTCTCGTCGAGCGGCTCCAGGACCGCCTCCTGCCGACGTCTGAGCTCGGCCCGACCCGCCACCCGAGCCTTCTTCGGCAGCAGCGACTGACCGGCGGCCGGCGCAGCCTCCGGGAGATCGGATGACGGCGGGCTCTCGGAAGGAGCCTCCACTGTTGGCGCCGAGCGCCGGGGGATCCGGGACTCGGTCCGCCGGACCTGGGGGGCTCTCGTCTCCGAGGGGGCCTCCCCGAGCAAGCCGGCGGCTGCGGGCGCCTCCGGCTCAGGGCCGGCGCTCGCTGCCGCGGCATCGCCGGAGGGTCGGCGTGGCAGGAGTGACCGCTGGGGCCCGGCCTG
>JAKAWF010000257.1 GCA_021817025.1 bacterium | reverse complement strand
GCCAGCTCCCAGATTCGTGTGGCCGGTCTCGGCGCCCACCGACCACGCCCCCTGGCAGAATCGGGAGGGCGGCCCTCGCCTCCGCCGGGCCATCGCTTCCGGGCCCCTGCCCCCGCGGGGCTGCCGCTTCTGGGGCACGCCCTCTCCCAGGCGCCGACCGCCCCGCTTCTGGCCGGCTCCTCCAAAGCTGGGGAGCATGGGGGGTCGTCTATCATGAGCCCAGCCGCCGAGAACCGGCCGAGTCGCCGACCCCGGTAGCCGAGCAGCCCAACCATCTAGAGGTCAGCCGATGGCGCGCACCGCACTGATCACCGGCGTGACCGGGCAGGACGGTTCCTACCTGGCGGAGCTCCTACTCGCCAAGGGGTACTCCGTGCACGGGGTCGTCCGCCGCACCTCAAGTCTCAACCGGTCCCGCATCGAGCACCTGCGACAAGGGCCGGCCCTCAAGGGCGGGGCCCGCCAGTTCGCCCTCCATTACGGCGACATGACGGACTCGGGCAACATCAACCGCCTGATCCGGGCCATCCGGCCCGATGAAGTCTACAATCTGGCCGCCCAGAGTCATGTCCACGTCTCCTTCGAACAGCCGGAGTACACCTCCGAGGTGGACGCGCTAGGAACCACCCGCCTCCTGGAAGCCATCCGGACCGCGGAGCTTCCCACCCGCTTCTATCAGGCCAGCAGCTCCGAGATGTTCGGGGTGTCCCCCCCGCCCCAGAACGAGGGCACCCCGTTCCACCCGCGGAGCCCCTACGCGGTGGCTAAGGTCTATTCCTTCTGGATGACGACGAACTTCCGTGAGGCGTATGGGATGTACGCGGCCAACGGGATCCTGTTCAACCACGAGTCCCCGCGTCGGGGCGAGAACTTCGTCACGCGCAAGGTGACCCGGGGAGCGGCTGCGGCTCTGAGGTCCGGCGCCAAACTGCGGCTCGGGAACCTCGAAGCGCGGCGTGACTGGGGCCATGCCCGCGACTACGTGATGGCCATGTGGCTGATGCTGCAGCAGGACCGAGCCGACGATTTCGTGATCGGCACGGGCATCAGCCGCTCAGTCCGAGACCTCCTGGACGTGGCCTTCGAGATGGTCGGACTCGACTGGCATGACTACGTCGAAACCGACTCCGCCTACACCCGGCCGTCGGAGGTGCCCGACCTGGTGGCAGACCCGACCAAGGCGCGCCGACTCCTCGGCTGGGAGGCGGAGACCTCCTTCGAGGAGATGATTCGGGAGATGCTGGAAGTCGATGTCGGCGCCGCCGGCCTCGACCCCGCCGCGGTGATTCGCCCGCGGACTTGAGCGCGGAGACTGTTGTTCACCGCCACAGCTAGCGTCGACGCTGCCAGGGACCTTCTCGCGTCGGTGCCCAGCCGCGAAGTGGTCGCGGTGCCGATCTTCAATGCCTTCGATAAGGCCCAGCGATGTTTCCAGTCGCTCCTGGCCCACACTCCGCCGGCGGTCCCCTTGCTGCTAGTAGACGACGGCAGCACCGACCGCCAGGGGCTGGCGGCCCTGGAGGAAGTCGGGAGCAGGCAGCGAGGGTCCGAGCGCCCGGTCGTCCTTCTGAAGCGCCCTCGGAATGTGGGGTTCGTGGGCACCGCGAACTTGATCTTTGACGTGTGCGGGCGGGCCGACGTGGTTGTGGTCAACAGTGACGTGGTGGTGGCGGCTCGGTGGCTCGAGGGGCTGCGGGAGGCGGCCGATGCCAGCACCACCCTGGCCTCGGTCACCGCGATGACCAATCACGGAGCCATCGTTTCAGTCCCCGACCGAAACCGACCGGGGCCAGATCTGCCCCCGGGTATTGACGTGGACACCGCCGCCCAACGCATCCGGGAGGGATCGCCCAAGCTCAGCCCCCGCCTGCCTACGGCCATCGGCCACTGCGTGTATTTCCGGCGCCTGGCGCTGGACGTGGTCGGAAAGTTCGACGAAGCCTTCGGTACCGGCTACGGTGAGGAGGTAGATTGGAGCCAGCGGGCTCTGGCTTGGGGCTTCGAACACGTGCTGGCGGATGACGTCTTCGTCTACCACCAGGGGGGCGCGTCGTTCCTCGAGGGAGGCGATCGGAAGGAGCAGCAGCATCGCGGGGATGCGCTGGTGGCCGAACGCTATCCTTACTACATTCCCTTGGTTCGCCAGGTGGAGCGGGATCGGAACTCGCCTCTGGCCGCATCCCTGCTGGCTGCCCGGAGGTCCGTGCTGGGACTGTCTGTGCTGGTCGACGGCCTCTGCCTCGGCCGATCGATGACCGGGACACAGAAGGTGGTGCTGGAGCTCACGCGAGCTATCGCCACCAGCGATCGGGTGGCCCGCATCACCCTCCTCACCCCGAAGGTGCTGCCGGCCTATGCGCGCTCAGCGCTCGAGGGGGTTCCCAAGCTGAGGTACCGGCCCGCCGTGGTGGGGCACCCGGTGGCGACCGACAGAGCGGACGTGGCCGTGCGGCCGTACCAAGTCACGGCCATCTCCGAGCTGTACTGGCTGGCCCGCCTCGCCGAGCGTGTGATCGTGGGCCAGCTGGACTTCATCGCTTTCGACAACCCCGCCTACTTCGCCACGTTCCCGGAGTGGGCCGCCTACCGAGCGACCCAGAGCCTGGTACTGGCGGCGGTGGACGGCGTGACCTTCATCAGCTCAACGATTCACCAGCGGGCCCTCGCCTCCGGGCTGCTCCCCCAGTCGACGCCTGCCCGAGTGACCTTCGTGGGCACAAACGACGCGGCCCGGGCCGAAGATGAGGAGTCCAAACCTCCAGCGGGGTGCCAGGGGCTGGGGCCAGACTCGCTCCTCGTACTGGGCGCGTCCTTCCGGCACAAGAACAGATCGTGGGCTCTGAGGGTGGCCCAGCGCCTGCACCAGGCGGGCTGGAGCGGCCACCTGGTGCTGGCGGGCCCGGAGCCATCCCATGGGTCGTCTCAGGCAGTCGAGGGAACCTGGCTGGCCGCCCACCCTGAGGTCGCGCCCCGGGTCATCCGGCTGGGAGCGGTGTCGGAAGCCGAAAAGCGGTGGCTATACCGGCACACTGCTCTGGTGCTCTATCCCACCACCTCTGAGGGCTTCGGGATGATTCCCTTCGAAGCGGCTCACCACGGGGTCCCCTGCCTCAGCACCCGGCAGGGGTCCTTGGACGAGGTGCTCCCGGAGGATCTGCTCACCCTTGAGTCCCTGGATCCCGATCAGGGAGCACGCCTCGTCGAGGAGATTCTCGCCGAGCCCGACGTGCGACGATCGATGGTGGCGGCAGTTGAGCGTCGGGCCGCCCGCTACACGTGGGAATCCAGCGGAGAGGAGATGGTGGAACTGATGTGGCAGGTGACCGGGCGGCCGAGGAATTCATTGGTCGCCATGAAGGTCGGCGGCGATGTGGCCGCCCTCCACCCCATCGCTAGCTTCGGGCTGGTTCGGCGCCTGTTGGACCCCTGGGCTGACTACGTCCGGCGCTCCAATTGGATGCTGACCTGGGTACTGCCGCCCGGGACGCGGCGCGGGCAGGCATCTCGACGGCTTTACCATGCCGCTATCGCGGATCGGTCAACACGGATGACCAAGCCGTCAGACGCACCCGACTCAAGCCCCATTCCCCCGTCCGGCCATCCGTAGACACCGTGCGGGGTCGTCCAAGAGTTAGAGCCACAGGAGCAGGATCGGAATGCTGAACGGTCGCCGGGTCGCCGTCGTCTTGCCGGCGTACAACGCGGCCAATACCCTCGAGCGAACCATCGCCGAGCTGGACCGCACGATTGTCGACGACCTGATCTTGGTTGACGACAACTCAAGCGACCAAACGGTCGAACTGGCCCAATCCCTGGGGTTGACCCCCACCACCCACAGCCGCAACCTCGGCTACGGTGCCAATCAGAAGACCTGCTATAGACTCGCCTTGGACCGCGGCGCTGACATTATCGTGATGGTCCATCCCGACTATCAGTACTCTCCTCGACTGGTCCCAGCCCTGGCCGCGATGATCGCCTACGGGGAGTACGACCTCGCCCTTGGCTCCCGGATCCTTGCCCAGAATGCCGTCCGTGGTGGAATGCCGCTGTACAAGTACGTCGCCAACCGCACGCTCACGGCATTCGAAAACGTGGTGATGGGCGCCAAGCTTTCCGAGTACCACACCGGCCTGCGGGCCTACGCGCGAAGCCTCCTCGAGGCGGTCCGCTTCGACCTCAATTCAGATGATTTTATCTTTGACAACCAGCTCCTGGCCCAAGCCATGGCCGCTTCCGCCCGCATCGGGGAGCTGTCGTGCCCCACTCGATACGACACCAATTCATCGTCCATCAACTTCCGCCGCAGCGTCATGTACGGGATTGGGTGTGTCCGAACCTCGGTCGAATTCTGGCTGTTTGCCCACGGGGTCCGGTCATATGCCTACCTGACCGGGGCCGAGCCGCTGCGCCGTGCTGACGAGCAGTCGGGCGTGGAAGCCGCGGGATCTGGCGCTGAAGACCCTTCCGGGCACTGGGGTGAGCGCACCCGGCCGTGAGCGGTCGAAGTCGGCGCGTTCGGCCGGAGGCTGCGCCCATGGCCAGGTGCCGAGGAACGTGGGATCGCCGGCCGCGGGGGATCTGTCTCTGCTGTGGGCCACGTGGCCTTTCCGCGTGGCAACCTGCGCGGCTCCGGGGCGCCTGGACCCTTCGGGAAGGGTGGTCGGTTCAGCCGCCGGAGGGATGGACCGGCCCGAAGGGTCCGAGAGCGACGTGCTATCTGTGATGGCAGCGTGGCGCTCGCCAGGCAGTGTAGGATGGCCACCCACGGCCGTCCTCCACACCGTCCTCAGATCGTGACGGAGACACGCCCTGAGGGGAGGCTGCCACGCGCCCTGAAAGCGTCAGGACCTTTTCGGAATGCTCGGTACCTCGACCTAGGCGCGGCACTCCTGATCTTGGTCCAGGTCGGTGTCCTGTTCGTCTTGGAGAGAGGTGGCTTCTTTCTCGCGGATGACTTCCTGAACCTCCGTCTGGCTCAGGTGAGCGGCCTCACCCTGAACTACCTCATGACTCCCAACTTCCAGCACCTCGAGCCTGGGGTGCGGCTGGAGTACTGGTTGGTGGCTCATGTGGTGGGGCTGCACTACCAGTTGGCCCTGTTGGGGGTGACCGTTCTCATCGGGCTTGCCACCTGGGTTCTCTACCGCACGCTGCGCCTCCTCTTCGACCCATCGCTTTGGATGCTGGCCCTAGTTCTCCTCTTCGGGCTCTGGGCCGGTTGGTTGGGAGCATCGACCTGGCTGGCGGCCGCCTTTGAGGTGGTGCCGTCGGCCCTGGCCTCAGTGTTGGCGCTTTATGCCTTCTCCCGAAGGCTCAACGGAGGCGGCGATGGTTGGGTTGCCACTACCGCGGTTGCTTTCGGGGGCGGTCTTGCCTTCTACGAGGCAACGATGGTCGTCATCCCGACCCTGATCCTATGCGCTTTGGCGGCAGCGGCCGAGCGCTCCGACACCGTGAGGTGGCAGATGACCGTGCGGCGGGCCGTGGCGCCGGTGTTGTGGTGCCTCTTCATGAACCCCG
>JAKAWF010000256.1 GCA_021817025.1 bacterium | reverse complement strand
CGCTTCATCTCCGCGATCACGGCGACCCCAGAGCCCCGCAGAGCCGCCTCGAATGGTCGCGGGGGCGGCGCGGAGCGAGCGGATGCCGCCAGTTGACCGGCGCTCAGGGTGCGCAGCTCGGCCAGCCTGGCGCGGGAGGCCAACAGGATGGGCCCGAGCACGCCCTCCCTCACCGCGACCCCGCCCGGTTGGGGCAGGTCCCCAGGGAGCCCGCCTCGGCACCTCTCCAGCTCCTGGCTCCCAACACCTCAGGCGACCGCGGAGAACGGGCCGAGATCACCGGGCATGGCTGCGTCCGCCACCTGGACGGCGTCCACCCGAGCCGCCGCCGGCCCGTGCCGGAGGATGTCCAGGAAGTCGCTGACGGCCGTGGCCGGCCCCTGTGCCAGTAGCTCCACGGTGCCGTCCTGGCAGTTGCGAACCCAACCCGAGAGCCCCCGTCGGCGGGCCTCGGCGACGGCGAAGGCCCGAAAGCCCACCATCTGAACTCGTCCCTCGACTCGAGCCCAGCGGCACACGCTCGGGGGTTCTCCGGCAGCGGCTGAATCCGTCACCTCAAGAGATTAGCGAAGCCGGCTCGGCGGACCGGTCGCTCACTTGAGGGTCGTGTTGCCGGCCTCCTCCTGGCGGGCGAGCATGAAGAGCAGGTCGGAGAGGCGGTTGAGGTAGCGCACCACCTCCTGGTTGGCGAGCTCGCCGGCGCGCATCAGCGCGACCGCCCGCCGCTCCGCCCGGCGCACCAGGGTGCGGGCCAAATCGATTGCGGCGGCCCCAGGGGTGCCTCCGGGAAGGATGAATCCGGAGGGCAACCCCACCGTCCGCTCGAGCGTGTGGACCAGGGCCTCCAGCCGGTCGGCAGGCTCAGCTCCGAGAGCCGGGAAGTGCTGCAGCAGCTTGGGCCGGTCGGTGCTGGCGGTGGCCAGCTCGGAGCCGGCGGTGAAGCACTCCCGCTGCAGCTCCAACAACGTGCTCACCACCTCCGGATGAACGCACAGTGAGCGGGCCAGCCCCATCGCCGAGATCGCCTCATCGAGCGCCCCATAGGCCTCGGTGTGGAGATCATCCTTGGGCACTCGCCCCCCGTACAGAAGGCTGGTCTCGCCCCGGTCGCCGCCCTTGGTGACAATACTCACGGGGGTCCCCCAGCGGCTCTGGGCAAGCTCCCGTGAGAGCTCAAGCGACCGGCTCCGGCACCGCCTCCACGAGCTTGGTGGCGGCCATGGCCGCGGTGGTGGCGTCACCCACTGCCGTGGTCACCTGGCGGGTCAGCTGAGCCCGCACGTCACCCGCCGCGAACACCCCCGGCACCGAGGTCTGCATGTTGGAATCGGTGAGGTAGTAACCCTGCTCATCGTGGTCGGCATGGACCCGCAGCAGCCCGGTGTTGGGCAGGAAGCCGATGAAGACGAACACCCCTCCCACCGGGAACTCGGTGGGCTGCCCGCCAGCGCGGTGGCCCAGGCGCACGCTCTCGACGCGATTCCCGTCGCCCTTGATCTCCTCCACCACCGCCTCCAACAGGAACTCCAGCTTCGGGTTCTGGCGCGCCCGCTCCACCAGCAGGGGCTGGGCCCGGAACTCTGCCCGGCGATGGATCACCGTCACCTTGGAGGCGTACCGAGTCAGGAAGGCCGCCTCCTCGAGGGCGGCGTCCCCACCTCCCACCACGGCCAGGTGCTCACCCCGGAAAAAGGCGCCGTCGCAGACCGCGCAGTAGGAGACGCCCCTGCCCGCGTACTCCTTCTCACCGGGGACGTCGAGCTTGCGGGGCTGCCCGCCGGCGGTCAGGATCACCGCCTTGGCGAAGTATGGCTCCCCCTCCTCCAACTCGATCCGCTTGGTGCCGTCCGGCTCCAGGTCGATAGCGGTGACCCGGGCCGGCACCAGCTCGGCGCCGAAGCTGAGCGCATGCTCAGTCATCTTGCCGGCCAGCTCGGGCCCGGTGATCGACGCGAAGCCGGGATAGTCCTCGATGTTCTCGGTGTTGAGCAGTTCCCCCCCGGGGATCCCCGCTTCCAGCAGCACCGTCCGCTTCATGGACCTGCCGGCGTAGAGGGCGGCGGTGAGCCCAGCTGGGCCAGCACCGATGACGGCGATGTCGTACGCGCGGTCCTTCAACTTGATTCCCTTGCTCGGTTACGGTCTGACGCCCCTTGATTCTACCCACGCTCCGAGGGCGCCAAGCACAGCCCGACGGCGGCCCTCGCCGGGTGGGGTCGCGCCACCCGGGCTCAGCTGCGCGGCATCGCAAGCACCTCGACCCCTGTCCCCTGGGGCGCCACGGCCGCGCGCATCCCGTGGGAGTACCGGTCCCAGACCTCGTTGCCGCCGGTCTTCCAGCTCACACTGGGCTGCTCCAGGAGCACTGGGTCAACCCGATCGGCCAGGCTCTCGACCATGCGGATGACCGAGTTCAGCAGGGTATCGCCGAGGTGGTGGGGCTGCAGCCCGAGGTCCAGCAGGAGTTGGTGCTTGGCGTTGTAGTAGTGCCCCTCCGCCTCCACCCGGGGGTTGGGCACGTGGGCGACCACCGTCTCCAGGCCCTGCTCACGACGCAACTTGGCGACCAGCTCCGCCAGCCCCAGCACGCTGAACTGCTCGGTGAACTGGTTGAACACCCGGCACTCTCCGCGCTCCGCGGGGTTCTCGAGGGCCAGGGTGATGCAGGCCATGGTGTCGCGGAGATCAAGGAAGCCCCTGGTCTGGCCGCCCTTGCCGTACACGGTGAGCGGCTGCCCCACCGCTGCCTGGACGCAGAAGCGGTTGAGCGCCGTGCCCCAGATCGAGTCGAAGTCGAAACGGGTGTTCAGATCGGGGTGCAAGCTGGTCTCGGCGGTCTCCACCCCGTACACCACACCCTGGTTGAGGTCGGTGGCGCGCACCCCCCAGGCCCGGGTCGCGAAGTAGATGTTGTTGCTGTCGTGAACCTTGGAGAGGTGGTAGAAGCTGCCCGGCACCTTGGGGAAGGGCAGCCGGTCGCGGCGGCCGTTGTGTTCGATGTCGATGTAGCCTTCCTCGATGTCGATGTTGGGAGTCCCGTACTCCCCCATCGTGCCCAGCTTGATCAGGTGGCAGTCGGGCACCCGGTCCCTGATGGCGAAGAGGATGTTCAAGGTGCCCACCACGTTGTTGACCTGGGTCAGTTCGGCATGGGCTCTGTCCACCATCGAGTAGGGGGCGCTCCGCTGCTCGGCGAAGTGGATCACGGCATGCGGCTCAAACTCCGCAAAGAGCCGGTCGACCGCCGCGGAGTTGCGCAGGTCGGCCCGCCGCCACTCGATTTGGCGCCCACTGACCTCCCCCCACCGCCGCACCCGCTGAGCCATCGTGCGCAGCGGCAGCAGGCTGTAGGTGCCGCCCTCCCGATCCCAGCGCCGCCGGGACAGGTTGTCGACCGCGATCACCCTGTGGCCCAGTTGCGAGAGGTGCATGGCCATCGGCCAGCCGATGTACCCGTCCGCCCCCAGGACCATGACCGACAGGCCCCCAGAGCCCTCTCTGCTGTTCATCCTTGGTTCTCCTTCGCATGGCTGGGCCCACCCGCCCCCTCGGCTGGTGGACCCTCAGGCCCAGGTCCGGGACGGTTGGGGGCGATTCCCTGTCGGCGATCGTGGCAGATGGGCCGAGTGGACGTCAAACCGGCGCCACTTCGACCCCGTCAACTCTCAGCTACTTCCTACCTTTGCAGCCACTGCTGGATGACTGGGTAGACCTCGGCCAGCGGGATCGCGAACGCGCCCGAGCCGTTCTGAGCGGCCAGGGTCAGGATCCCGACCACCTGGCCCGAGGTGGTCAGCATCGGGCCGCCGCTATTGCCCGGAAAGATCCGGGCCGGAATCCGGATCAGGTCGGTGTAGTCGGACAGCTCGCCCGGCTGGGCATTTTGGACCGTGGCCCGCTCGTTCAGGCCATTGACCGAGGAGGGGGTCACAGGCGGGCGGCCGGTGGCACCCTGGGCGGCCAGCACCACCACCGGCTGGCCGAGCACCGCCGCCGCCGGATCCACCGGGAGCGGCTGCTCCGGCAGACCAGCCACCCGCACCTCAGCCAGATCGAGGGCGGCGTCGACATGGACCACCCGGGCCGGGTACTCGGCCCCGGACGCCGTCACCACGTGGAAGCTGAGCCCATCGTGGACCACGTGATCGTTGGTGATGAAGTCCCCTCGGCTGTCCACCGGCCACCCCGTGCCCAGCTCTTGGCTCTGAACCCCGACCGCGACTATTTCCACGATCCCCGAGAGGTCCTCACCCGCCACCTGCTGGAGTTGCTGGGCGGGGTTGACCGCAGAGGCGTGGGGTGAGACGTAGGGGCTCTCACGCTGGGTCTGGTGGGCGGGGTTGAGCTGCCGATTGAGGACCACGCCCAACGAAGCGGCCGCCAGGGTCACGGCCGCCACCCCGGCCAGCAGACCCAGCCAGCGCCGGCGCCGGACTGGCCGGTCTCCGGGCAACGCCTCGTCGGCGGCAGTGCCGAGGCGCTCGACGCCGTCCGGAACCCCATGCCCGGCACCCGGGTCGTCTGGCGGCACCCAGGGCAGCGACGATCTAACCGGCGCGAACTCGGCCGATTCGTCCGCCCCAGGTGGTGTCGGGTCCGTCGCCTGCCCTCCGGTGAGTCGGTCGCAGCCGGGCGTGGTCGGTCGCCAGCATCCAGAATAGCTGGCCCGGCCACTTGACAGGAGGCGCTGGCCCGCTTCGACTGGTGCCGGGAGCGGGACTCGAACCCGCTTCGCGACCGTCTGCCGGGGTCTCCTGGCGTCTGTACCGAGTTCAAGTGACGGGGTTGCTTTCCAGGGAGGTCTCATGATGTCCAGCCGGGTTGGATCAAGTGCCCTGGCAGGGGATGTGTTGGTCTCTGCCGATTGGTTCATGAGACGCTTTGAGGCCGGGGAGTCGGCGCCGACTCCCCGGCCTCTCTCATGTCTGCAGCCGAGCCCAGATCCTCAGAGTCCTCTCTGCCCTGCCCTCTGGGCTCCCCACTTCCTCGCTCCGCCGTTGGCAACGATCAGCTGGTCGATGACGTGCTGGAGCGGGACCGGCCGGCAGTCGATCCTCTCCCCCGAGGCGTTGCGGTGCTTGGGAGACGGGGCGGGGTTATGGTGGATGTGGCCGTGGACGTTGAGTTAGCCATCGGCCAGGTCCTCAAGAGGTTGGTGGCTGACGCGGACCGTCCATTCAATGCAGTCTCACCTCTCCAGTGGGAGGGGAAGCTATGGATCGTGAATCATGGACCGCTGAGCGTTCACCCCTCCAGCGGGAGGGGAAGCTGGTCCATGGCGACCTGCGGGGTGGTCGCCACGGTGAGGCCCCCGCTGGTCGAGCAACACCGTTGCCACACAGTGAACTCTAGTAAGCCCACTGCTAGTGGCACCCCTTCTCGGGGTTCCTCTCCCGTTGCCGGGATCGGTTCTGGTCTCACCGTGGAACGCGCACCGCCGAGGCAGTGGTCTTACATCCGCTCTCCAGGCGCCGAGTGTCTCGGCGTCCGAACCGCCGCCTGTACCGTCCGAGGACGGCCCGGGAACGAACGGGGCCGCGGCG
>JAKAWF010000255.1 GCA_021817025.1 bacterium | reverse complement strand
CGGTATACTGGGGCACCGCGGGAAGTAGCTCAGTCAGGTTAGAGTGCACGGTTCGGGACCGTGAGGTCGGCGGTTCGAATCCGCCCTTCCCGACCAGAGCCTCTACTGGTCCCGATTTTTGAGATCGGCCGGACCGTTTTTGTGGCTCCGCCGGCGGATTTGACACCCTATTTGACACCCTATCGGTTTCGGATGCGCCTTCCAAAAGGCTCTGGACTGCCAGCGCAGCGTCCCGCCTGAGGGAGTCGGACACATGGGAGTAGCGATCGAGCGTCATCGCCACCGTGGCGTGACCCAGCCGCTCCGACGCCACCCGGGGACTGACCCCGGCGCCGAGCATCAGAGTGGCCGCGGTGTGCCTGGTGGCGTGGAACGGCATGTGCTCGAGCCCCGCCCGGCGAAGAAGCCTGGCCCAGCTCAGGAGCAGGCTCGAAGGAGAGATCGGTCGGCCGGTCGCGGACACGAAGACAAAGTCTTCGGGGCCAGGAGGCAAACCGGGCCCGTCCCAGGTCAGCGGCCAGTGCCGCCGGTGGTCCTGCAGTCGCTGGATGAGATCGTCGTCTATCGCCAGCGCCCGCCGAGAGCTCCGGGACTTGGGCTCCGCCACCACCGGGACGGCCCCCGCCGGAGATGGCTGCAGGGTGCCTCTGACTGTGATGAGCCCGCTGTGGAGGTCGACATCCCTCCAGCGGAGTGCGAGTAGTTCCCCCCGACGCAGCCCGGTCTTGAGCGCCAGCCGGAAGAGCAGCTCAAAGGGGTGCCCGGCCGCAGCCTCAAGGACCGCCCGCACCTCGGTCAAGCCCAGGACGGCCGCCTCCTGCCGGGGGAGCCTGGGAGGGTCCACGAGGTCGGCTGGGTTCCGCCCCACCCTTCCCCAGCGAACCGCGTCGCGCAGCGCCCTGTGAAGGATGAAGTGGATCATCCGGACTGTGGCAGGCGAGAGCCCTTGATGCACCTTCGCGGCATAGAGACGTTGCAGGTCCTCCGGCTCCAGCCGGCCCAGGGGCCGGGCACCCAGGACCGGCACCACGTGATCGGTCATCAACTGCCGATAGCGGCGCCACGATTGGGGCCGCAGGTTGGGCTCGATCGCCACGAGCCAGGAGTCGAGGAAGGCTCCCAGGCGCAGGCGCGAGTCCCCAACGGATCTGCCTTGCGCCAGGGCTCGCTGGAGCCTCTGCAGGGATGCCAGGGCCTCCCGCCGGGTGCTCCCGTACACGTACCTGCGCCCCTTTCCGGGAATGGTCAGATAGGCGCTCCAGCGTCCATCGCTACGCAGGGTGACATTGCCATCACCCTTGCCTCTCCGACTGCGTGGCATTGTGGACGGTCGCCTCACCGCTCTCGCGGCCAACTCCACGTATTGGCATCCAGTGCCGCTGGGTCGCCAACGTCCTCCATCGCGGCCACGAAGTCGATCAATGCGCAGGCGGGTATGCGGGTCAACCGCCCCAGCTTGACAACAGGAAGCTCTCCGCGCTGGATCATTCCGTAGACATAGGTCCGCCCACAGCCAAGGAGTGAGGCGACCTCTTTGACGTTGAGGAGCAGCTTGTCGGTCATTGGATCACCTCCCGGATCAGATCCGGGGTGATGCGGAGCAGCCGCGACGCCCGCCGGCGGTCGCGCTTCCCTTCGACCAGTCCCTTGAAGTCCCGTCCCTGCCGCCGCAAGTGAGTGGCCGCCAGGGATCCCGCCGTCCTCAGCACCTCCTCCATGTCGCCCTCGGCAAAGAGCGCCCCGAGCGAGCTGGCATAGCCGATGAATCCGCGCATGAGACGCTCCTGGGTAGCCGCCAGGACCTGCTGCCTGACCAGCGGAGAGCTGGGAGAGCCAACTTGTGCGCAGCGGAGTTCAGCCCAGACCGGGTGCTCCGGCCACCGCGAGCGGTTGGAGTCGGAGGTCGGGCAGCGCAGCGATATCCACTCCATGCCGTACTCCCACAGCTGTTGGCGGGACCGCAGAGCCTGCTCCAAGTACTCCAGGGAGAAGCTGCGCAGCGCCCGCCGGCGGAACTGGAACTCCACCCGCCAGACCGGCTCACTACGGTCCCGGCCGAGCCAGATCGCCTCCTGCCAGCTGCGGCCACGCATTGCCGCCTCCAAGGACTTGTCGTAGATCCGGCAGATCAGGTCCCCCTTGCCGAAGGTGAAGCCGGAGAAGTTCCGACCACTGAGGTGGGCCTGGCGGGGGACCTCAAACAGCCGACGACGCGTGGCCCGACTGCTGAAGTCGGAGAGATCGGACGCCGTGGGGACCCAGCCCTGCAGGTCACAATAGAGATCGAGACGAGCCACCCGCAGCGGGCCCCTCGTCTCCACCACCGCCGCGTCCAGCCAGGCCTCCACCATCGCGACTGCTGTCTCCACCCCGTAGGCGTGGAGGTACGGAGAGTGCCACTGCAGGAAGACCGGTGGGAAGGGGTCGACCGCGCCGAGCATGACCTCGACCCGAGCGGACCGCAACCACACTGGGTACCCCCGCCACCCGTGGGGCTGCAGGACGAACCCCTCCGGGTTTTCCCCCAGGTCCACCGCGGACCCCTCTGCACCAGCATGGGAGCGGAGCTCGGCCAGCTCCTCCCGCAGCCCCTGACGGAGCACCCCGGAAGCAGAGGCGTGAATCGTGTCGACGCCGCAGGCGAGGATTCGGATAGGGCTCATCCTTCCGCATCCTCGGGAGAGGGCAATGTATTTTGCCACCAGGGTGTTACAAGCACCCCTGGTGGCATCGGGCTGATGGAACGGCACGTGACGCACAGCGCCGACACCCGTCCCACCGTGACTCTGTCTGGCGGGCCCGCCCTGCTCACGAGGGCTGGACCACACCAGCTCCCACTGAGCTCGACTGGGGTTGGCCGCTGCCCGAAGCCGGCGGCGACTCCGGCCCTCTTGATGGAGCGGCCGAGGTGGGCCCAAGCCGCCCTCTCCACCTCGGCGCATGCATCGGGCCACCCGCTCTCCGCCTCATTGGCGGCGCGGGTGGCCCGGTCCGCGCGCAGGGCAGAGCGGGTGATCTCCACCACCTCGACCACCGTCGTCGCGGGCCAGGACGGCATCGGTCGGGCAGCTTCCCGACTCGGTTCCATTGGGCATGTTGGGGTGGCCAGTTCAGTAGAGCCTCGCCCGGTCCCCGCCATCGCTCGCCTCCCGCTGGGTTGCTGCACCGCGCCATGTGGTACGGGCCATTATATCACGACCACGGGCGACGTCAAGGGGTGCACCAACCCCCCATTCGCTCTCATGGCCAGCCCTGGGCCACTGACCGCGGCACACCCCTCGAAATGGGCGTCCCCTTGGGTGGACCGGGCTCTCCCTGCCCCTTCAGATGGCGAGCTGCGGCCGGCGGAAGACCGGGGCTGTCAGGTCGGCCGGCAGCTGGACCTCGACCCCCGCCACCACGTGGGTGTCCTGCTTCATGGCCCGGTACAGCTGAATCACCGGGACCCCGTCCGGCACGGCGAAGACCCGCTTGAGGTCGGGCGCCGGCGCTATCGCCTCAACGACAGCCTCACCGGCCACTGCCGACACCCCCGGCTTGCGAGAAGATCCGGAAGCAACCGACCGTTCAGGTCCGACCCCGCCCCGACCAAAACGTCCAGAGCCTTACGGCCCGACTACGACTTCTCTTCCACCGTCTTCGCAAAGAGAAGATGGTCGGCCCAGGCTCCAGCTAGGCTGAGGTACCGTCGTGCGAATCCCTCAAAGCGGAATCCCGACTTTTCGAGAACGCGAACCGACGCACCGTTGGTCGGAACTACCGCCGCCGCCACTCGGTGCAACTGAAGGTCACCAAAGGCGACTTGCTGAGCGAGACGCACCGCTTGAGTGGCGTAGCCCCGGCCGCAAGACGTTTCGCTTACCCAGTATCCCAAATTGCAGCTCTGGAACGGACCACGCTGCACTCCTGTCAGCGCGATCCGCCCAACAATCGCATCTGTGCACACGGTTACTATGGCAAAGGTGTAGGCGCGGTCCGCGGCACGGTCCTCTTCGCTCTGATCCAGCAGCCGCGCTTGGGCGCGACGGGTGAAGTATTCAGGTGAGCGGAGTGGCTCCCATGGCGCCAGGTGCAACTTGTTATCACGGACAACGGTTGTCACGCGTCTGGCGTCCATGTTCTCCCAGGGAAGCAAGTGAATCGCAGTTTCGTCGCTTGCCATGGAAGGATGATAGCAAGCGAGGCGCGGCTCGCGAGCAACCGCGCAGCGACCTGATGGACCCAGCACAGAGTACGGAGCAGGTGTGCAGCGGTCGGTTGCGTGACCCGACTCACAGACTCTGTGGCACTCGCTGGATTCGAGGGGAACCAGCCCTCCTCTGCGAGGCTTGCCATGGTGTGAGGGAGAACCCGCTGCATCCACTCAGCCGGCCGCTGGTTTCCGGACTAGCCGGGGAGGGGGATGGGGCACTTATGATCGGGGTCGAGAGTGGCTGCAGGCCAGTCACTTATGGTCCCATGAGCAACGCTTGTTGCTGGTCGCAACCACGTTCGTGACTGGGCAGTTGCCCTTGCTAGGGCCATGCGCGGTGAAGTCGCAGAGGCGACACCGCGAAGGCTGTGGACGGTCGTCGATGCGGGCTGAGCCTTCCTCTTCTCCGGGGGGTGACCATACCCCTCGATCCGCCCGACACCCGCTGCAGCGCCGAACTCTACGCAGTTTCTACGCCGACCTCAGCCAGCTCCACCCCACCTACCCGGGGACCGACCTCCCGCCACCTACAGAGTGGCAAAGCACCATTCAGAAGGCGCCGCTCGACCCTTCACTTCGAGTTCTCTAGACCGAGAGCCCAGTCCTCAGGGACCGAGCCCAGAGGAAGCCGCACTTTCACTACCCGGTCGACTTCACCGTCATGACGTGGCTGGCGAGTTCAGCGCCCTTCAGCCTAGTCCGGCACTGGGTGATTGCGCCCCACCGAGCATCGAAGAAGGCGGTCCACTCGTCCCCATAGGGGTGCACGATGGCTGGATAATAACCGTGGGCTTGGTCTGCCCGCCGTGGGCTGCCCAGTAAGGACCACCCGCATTCCTCCACTGTCACCGATTCGAACTCCACAGCTGAGAAGACAAGGCTCGGGTCCAGCATTTCTTGGAAGTGGGGGATGCCGCTGTGTTCTTCCATCAGCCAACCAGGCCGACATTCACCCACACCCATCCTGGCCCAGGTCTCCTCCTCAGCACCGGGCTGACGAACCCGGCGGGCCCGCCAAGCTCCATTCTCCACGGTCAACTCCTCCACGCACGTTAATGGCGAGGTTGGGCTCACACCCTGAGCCTGGAGAGATGCCTCCATCAGATCCTCGACCGTAATCGATGGCCCTTGCCCCCCTTCTGTGAACAGGCGGCACGACAACCAGGCCTGCCACTCGTAGCCCCCGCTGTACCCGCTCCGCGGCCGACCCTGCCTGGCCATAACCGCAAACCCTTCGGCCTCATAGCGCACCTCCAGCCGCGCCCGGAAGGTTCGATCTTCCCACTTTGCTCTGGAGGCGAGGATGGCCTCTAGCACTTCTACCCACAGATCCAACTCAGCCTCGTCTGATTCGTTGCT
>JAKAWF010000254.1 GCA_021817025.1 bacterium | reverse complement strand
GGTCGAGGGTGGAGGGATCCGGGGTGAGGTCCCGCACTTCAGCGGGACTCCCGGATGGAGGGATCTCCGCCGGCCAGCCTGCGGGAGCGGCCGCGAAACTCAGCCACCAGTCGTTGACTCGTGGACTCGCGCACCGTGACATCGTAGATGCCGCTTCTGCCCTGGAGATGGCGCTCGGTGGCTGTGGCCTCCAGCTCTTCCCCGACGGCGGCCGGGCTCAAGAAGTCGACAGTGGCCCCGGCAGCCACCACGGTGCCTCCATGGGAGTTGCACGCAAAGGCGAAGGCGGAGTCGGCCAGGGCGAAGATCATCCCGCCATGGCAGATGCCGTGCCCGTTGACCATCCTGGAGGTGATCCGCATCGCGACCCGGCTTCTGCCCGGGGCGACCTCGAGCAGCGCCATCCCCAACCATTGGGAGGCCTGATCCTGATCCCAGAGATCGGGTCCGGACCCCGTCTGAGCAGATGGTGGCCGTACCCCTGGGCTGGCCTGGTCCATGGCCAGTATGGTAGAGGGAGGCTCCGACCGAAGTCGGGCCAAGCACCTCGAGCCGGATTGGGAGAGGCCTTTCCTGATGCAGCAGTCGTACTCGGTTGTCCGAGTCATCCAGGCCTCCCCAGCGGCCATCTTCGCCCTGGTTGCCGACGCCTCCCGCCACCCCGACATTGACGGCTCCGGCACCGTGCGGCGGCTGCGCGCCGGTGCAACTCGGATGCTGTCGCCGGGAGCGGTGTTCGGGATGGAGATGAGGGTCGGGGTCCGCTATTCGATGCGGAACGAGGTGATCGAGTTCGAACCCGTCCGGCGCATCGCGTGGCGGACCACCGTGGCCGGCCCTCTGGGGCGATGGGTCGGGGGCCGGATCTGGCGCTACGAGCTCGAGGAGGTCGACGACGGGACCAGGGTGAGCGAGACCTGGGACATCTCCGGGGACAAGCAGCGCTGGCTGCTCGGTCGGTTCGGCACTCCAGCGAGTACCGTGCGCAACATGGCCCGGACCCTGGAGCGCATTACCGAGCTCACCGAGGCCGGACGTCCCCCAGCTCACCCGGAGGCGGGATGACCGACCCGGGCCCCCGACGGGTCGGCTGGCTGGCGATCGCTGTGGGCACGGTGCTTCTGGTGGGCGCCGGACCACTGAGCCGCAAGGCCTTGGGGCCCACGGACTCCGGACGCCTTGGTCTGCAACTGGCAGGAATCCGGGACCTGGCCATCGGGGTGGCCATGGCCCGCTCACGGGGCGGAGATGGTCTCGCGAGTGCGACCTGGGCTCGGGTGGCCGTGGCCATTCAGGTCGGCGACCTCGCAGTGTTTCTGCTCCAGTGGCGGCGCCGCAGGATCGGCTGGATGCCGGTGGCGGGAACCGCAGCGGGGGCGGCCGCCACCTGGCGGCTCCTGCGCGGTTAGAGTCCGTCCGGCGCCGCCCCCTCCACAACCCTCCCGGCGTTGAGGCGCGGCTCAAGCGGCTGGTGGCCGACCTTCTCAGGCGGCCTACCGCCGGCCATCGGCGCCCTGGAGGACCCAGGCCGGAAGCTCCACAATGGCGAGGACGACCGGGCAGATGAGGAAGGCGACCAGCACATAGACAGGCCAGGGGCCCATGATCCGAAGGGGGTCCCAGCCCGCCGGGGGGCGTCGAAGGAACATGTAGTCGCCCCGGGATGCCAGATTCACCACTCCATCGATGGAGGCCAGAGCGGTGGTGGCAAGCCAGGCCCAGACCACCATGCTCCAGCCGACTTTCGGTCCCGGCCGAGCGGCGCCGATGACCATGGCTCCCGCCAAAAGGGTCGCGTGGTCCACCCAGAACGCGAAGTAGAGAGGGGAGGGCGGGACGGCACCAGGTGCCGGGAAGGCGAGCGCCAGCAGCGCGCTGGGAACCGCCAGCAGGTATGCCAGCCCCGCCAGCCGGGGCATGCGGCCCCCTGCCAGGGCGCCGATCATGAGGATGGTGGCCAGGTCCGAGAGCTGAAGGGGAAGGTTGGAGGAGGCGGCCCAACTTCTGGTGAGAAGCGGCCAGAGAAGAAGGGTGGCCTCCGATGCCGCCAACAGGCCGGCGAGGGCCAAGTGAAGCGCTGATGCTGCCGAGGGGGAGCGCCGACCCACCCAGGCCAGCACGCCGGCGCCGGCGACGGAGATGGGGAGCGCCACCGCGACTGGGTTCATGCGGGGTTGCCGTGCGCCGACACGGCGGCCGTGACAGAGGGTGGTGCGGGCGGTATCATCACCACGTGTCAGAACATACGTGCGGTGTACTGCTGATGCGCGGTGGAGGAGGGGAGCCGGTGATCCTGGATCGGGTCCTCCTGTCCCATGGCGTCGCCTCCCTGCCGCCCAACGCCATCGGCGCAGGGACGCTCAGCACAGTCCTGGCTGGCCCGGACCGTCGGGTTCGCAAGCTGACGGTGCGGAGCTCGGCGAGGGACACCGCCACGATCAGCTGCGACGGCCCTCTGCCGCAGGCCCGTGAGGCGGAGTGGTGGCTGGGACAAGTTGCCAAGATGCTGCGCTTGGAGGATGACCTGACCGCCTTCTACGAGCTCGCGGCCGCCGACCCGGAGCTGGCGTGGGTGGTGGCGGGCGCGGGCAGGATGCTGGCCGCGCCCACGGTGTTTGAGGAGGTTGTCAAGACCATCTGCACCACCAACTGCTCCTGGGCGGCCACCGAACGGATGGTGAAGGCCCTGGTCGAGAACCTCGGCACAGCTGGGGAGGACGGGACGCGCACCTTTCCCACGGCCGAGCAGATGGCCGAGGCCCCATCGTCCGTCTATCGCGAGCGGATGAGGGCCGGCTACCGCGCCCGGTACCTGCAGGAGTGTGCCCAGATGGTCGCCAGCGGCAGGGTCACCTTGGAGGACCTTCGGGATCCGGGCCTTCCCGATGAGGAGGTGGAACGCCGACTCCTCTCCCTGCCGGGAGTCGGCCCGTATGCCGTGAGCCATCTGATGCTGACCGCCCTCGGTCGCTACCACCGCCTGGTACTGGACTCGTGGACGCTGCCGACGTGGGCCAAGCTCAGCGGCGCGCCCCCCGACGCCCGGGCGGTCGAGGCTCGCTTCGCATCCTTTGGCCGGTACCGCGGGCTGGCCTTCTGGATGTATCTCACCGAGCACTGGACTGAGTCGCAGGTGGAATGATGACCCGCCAGGAGCCCGCTGCAGCCGCCCTCGAGTTACATCTGTCGGAGCCGCTGGCGGGCCACCCGGAAAATCAGCGCCCCCGACAGGATCACCACCAGGGCGAATCCCGCGATGACCAGCTGGGCAGGCCCAGACTGGGCGGGCCCTGAGGTAGAGAACAGGAAGAGTCCCGGGGCGGCTAGCCCTATCAGCAAGAGCCAGAGGCCGGTGACGACCATGGCCCCACCAGCCAGGATCCCGATGACGCCGATGGTCACGGAGTAGGCGACGCCTCCGGGAGTTCGCCCGGCCTTCGAACCATCGACCCGGGCGAGCAGAACGTACAGTGCTCCGATCACGACCGCCAGCATCAGGACCGTGACCGCGGAGACCATTCGCAGCGATCGTAGGCGTCGGAGGGGCCGGAGGCAAGGGATGGGGCGGTCTATACCGCCGGGCGCCACGTCAGGGTGCCGGACGCCAGCGTGACCTCGTAGCACACGATAAGGTCTCTTATCAGGACCTTAAGGCACTGGATGCAGGACACCGCCCTGGTCTCCCCCTGGGACCGGATTCCGAGATCCGGCCACGGTCTCGCCGACCCTAGCTCGGTGACGGCAGCGCTTCGACGTCCCGCGCCCCAGGGATCAGGACCGCCAACGCGCACATGGCTGACAGGACGCCACTCAGGGCCAGCGTCGTTCGGACCCCTATGGCGCTGCCCAGCACGCCCCCCAAGACCATCCCCAGGGGCGTCAGGGTCATCACCATGACGAAGGATGCGGAGGAGGCCCGGCCCAGGAGCTCGGAGGGCACGGAGCGCTGCAGGCGGGTGAAGTACAGCACATCACCCTAGACCACGAGGCCGGCAGCCGCAGCGGATAGCGCTCCGGCCGCAATTGCGTCCGGGGCTCGGGAGAGGGCGACCACCATGAGGCCGGAAAGCCCGTACGCGGCCCACATCGTCTCCAAGAGGTGTTTGGGCTCCCCGAGCCTGCCAGCGACCAGCGATGCCGCCACACCTGCCGCACCCCCGGCCGCGTACACCCGTCCAAGGGCCACCGGACCGTCCCCGAGCACGTGACGGACAAGGGTCGGAAGCAGGACGGTGTAGGACCCGAGTCCGGCAAGGTTGGCCAGCGCCGCTTTCACCAGAAGGATGAACAGTCAGCGCCTCGTGGCGATGTAGCGCAGGCCCTGGAGCGCCTCCCGGACCACCGTGGCTCGCTCACCTTGCGGCCGTTGCCGGTCGTGCAGCGCCGCGGTCAGTCCAGCCGAAACGACGAAGGTGGCGGCATCGAACGCGAACGAGCTGGCGACTCCGTCGGCCGCCGCCGCGGCCCCACCCAGGGCCGGGCCGACAAGGTTCACCGAGAGCCCGGAGCTCGCGCTGTTGAGGGCGTTGGCCGCGGCCAGGTGGTCGGATGCCACCACCTCCGGGAGGATGGCCGTCTGGGCCGGTCCTCCGCAGGCGGCCGCGACTCCGAACACCACCGCCATGGCGACCAGCCCCCAAATGTTGATCGCTCCCAGCAGCACCAGCCCGGCCACCAGGCCAACCGCCACACTCCGGACCAGGTCGGCCGCCAGAAGGCTGGTCCGGCGCGGAAAGCGATCCGCGACCACCCCACCGACCAGAGCCAGGGCGACTTCCGGGACGGTGCGGGCCGCCAGCACTGCGGCGAGTCCGGACGGGGCCGGATCGAGTTTCAGCGCCTCCAGCGCCAGGGTCACGGTGGTGACTCCGTCGCCCAGCTGGGATACCAGGTTGGCGGTCCAGAGCAGCCGGTAGTCTCTGGACCGAAGGGGGCCGGCCAGCCGCGACCTGGCGCTTGCACGCACAGTTTGGCCCCTCGAAGGCGTGGTGAGCTGAAGTGCCCTCCGTTCCGCACCCCCAGGACCAGTGCTCGGAGGAGAGAGGGATCTCAATCGCTCTGGGCGCCTCGACCACGTTGCCGGTGGACTGATGAGGCTTGCCCCAGCCCAATTGGAGGCACCCTCCCTCATGGTCCGCGGGTGCTTGGGACGACGTTCGCTAGACTCCTATGGACCCAGCCACCTCGCCCCCCCTTTGACCCGCACCTTGAGCCGACCATACAGAGTCTCCAGTTCACTTCCCACCACACTCCTGGATGAGGGGCCGCGAGGCAACGAGCGGCTCACCGCCGGGTTGGCGGTGGTCCTGCTCGTGGCCCTCGCCATCGAGGGAGCGACCCTGCTGGTGATCCGGCAGTCGATCGTGCTGCACATCTTCCTGGGCCTGGTGCTGGTACCCCTGACAGCACTCAAGCTGGCCAGTACCGGATACCGCATCGCCCGTTACTACATGGGCTCCCAGCCATACGTGCGGCGCGGACCACCCGCGGTCATCCCCCGGCTCCTCGGCCCGGTGGTGGCTGTGCTGACGGTGGGATTGCTGGCGACCGGCGTG
>JAKAWF010000253.1 GCA_021817025.1 bacterium | reverse complement strand
CGGCAGCTTCGCCCACCAGCAGCGCGAGGTGAATGGTGTCACTGGTATGGCGGCGGAGGTCATCGAGAGCCGCGCTCGCGATCAGCGCGTAATCGCGGATCCCGTTAGCCATCCCTGCCACGACGAAGATCTTGGGCCCAGGCCCATAGTGGCCGTGGTCGCGGGCCGTCACATAGCCCCGCCGGACGAGGCCGCCAAGCACGCGATGTGTGCTCGACTTGGGGGCCTGCGCGCCGGCGGCGATTTCCGCCAGCGTCCCATCACTGCCCAGCTGCATCACGGCCTCCAATACGTCGAGGACTCGGTCGAGCGCTCCCGAGGGCAAATTCTGATCTCCACCTAAATTCCGCCCTACGGAATGCATGTTCAAGATGCGCTATTATTGTCCGACCTCGGCGCCCATGTCAATAGGGCCCGCACCGGGACCTGCTCGATCGAACACGAGGTGAATCTCGGCCCTAAAGTCAGCCCGCAACCAGGACCATTCCGCTTGACGGAATCCAAGTTCTGGTCTAGAGAGCATTGTGCTAGCCTTACCGCAGTCAGCTTTTTGGAGCAGCGGTAGTCAGATGAATCCCCCTCCCTTGGATCCCAGACCGGGCTTCGAGCCACCGCTTGGACCAATGGGACCGGCGGCTTGGCACTGACGATGGCACGAGATGCGACCGCTGCAGAGGCGGGCGTGGTCAGCTTTGGCGAGTTGCTGCTGCGCTTGGCAGTCCCAGATCATGGCCGCCTCGATCATGCGATGCAACTGGATGTCCACTACGGCGGTGCGGAGTCAAACGTCGCCGTGGCTCTCGCGCAGATGGGGCTGCGCTCCCGGTTTGTGACCCGAGTCCCCGACAACGCGGTCGCCAAGGCTGGCCTCGCGATGATGGGTGCGCTGGGAGTCGACACCACACGGGTCACCTTGGGCGGGGACAGGTTGGGCATCTACTTTTTGGAGTCAGGAGTGGCTCAGCGCCCGTCGCGAGTGATTTACGACCGCGCCGGGTCGAGCATGGCCGCGATCGCGGCCGGTGACGTTGACTGGGCGGAGGTACTTCATGGCCAGCAGTGGCTGCATACCTCTGGGATCACGCCCGCGCTGTCGGAGTCCGCCGCCGCTGCCACCCTGGAGGCGGTCAAGGCCGCCAAGCGGGGCGGCCTCACGGTGTCAGTGGATCTCAACTATCGTCAACAGCTATGGCGATGGACGAGTTCTCCCACCGAGACCATGGCGGCGCTACTCGACCATACCGACGTCGTGTTCACCAATGAAGAGGACCTCGACAAGGTGTTCGGTATCAAGGTCCCTTCCCCCCTCACCGGCGGCGTAGCCTTGGACCCGGGGCGTTACTCAGGGCCGTGCGCGGAACTGCGGGATCGCTTCCCTGGCCTGCGGGCGGTGGCGGTCACGGTGCGGGAGTCGGTCTCCGCTAGCGACAACTACTGGTCGGCGGTGCTGAGCACCAAGGCCGGTTTCTTCAGCTCGCGTCGGTATCACATAATGCCGGTGCTGGACCGCGTCGGAGCTGGCGATGCGTTCGCGGCGGCAGCTATTCGGCAAATGATCTTGGAGACAGCTGACGCCAACGACGTAGTGGAGTTCGCCGCTGCCGCTGGCTGCCTCAAGCACTCCATTCGCGGCGACTGGAACCTGGTCAGCCTGGAGGACATCCACCGGCTGTCGGAGGGCGACGGGAGCGGTCGGATCCTACGTTAAAACGAGTTGATGGAGGACCTCGATGGGACGAGCGGGAGGTTTCACGGTCGAAAATGCGATTATCCAAGCTGGATTGGTTCCGCTCTTCTATCAACCGGACCCAGCAATCGTGATCGACGCCGTCGGCGCCTGCGTGACCGGCGGCGCTCGAGTGGTGGAGTTCACCGACCGCGGCCCGGGCGCCCACCAGGTCTTCAGCACTGCCATTGAGGCGCTGCGCCAACAGTCGGTGCCCGCCATGCTGGGAGTGGGCTCCATAGTCGACCCCGCGACTGCATCCCTGTACATCGCCAACGGGGCTGAATTCGTAGTCGGGCCCTACTTTCGACCCGATGTCGCGGCCCTGTGCCACCGACACGGGGTCCCTTACATTCCTGGCGCTGCCACCCCGTGGGAGATCGGCCAGGCCGAGGCGCATGGTGCCACCATCGTCAAGGTGTTCCCGGCTCGGCTGCTGAAGCCTCAATTCATTGCGGACGTTCTCGGTCCGTCGCCCCATTCCCGGCTGGTCCCCACCGGCGGCGTACCGGCGACCAGGGAGGGCGTGTCGGAATGGATCCGGGCAGGGGCCGTGGCCGTCGGCATCGGGAGTCAACTGGTGCCAAGTCACCCCACGCGTCCCACCGATCTGGATACCCTGGCCGAGCGTGTAGCGGAGGCAATTTCGTGGATCGCCGAAAGCCGCTCTGAGGCCGACCGGGAGAGGTTGGTCAGCTAGTGCCGTGCTCCGACTGCCAGATCGTGGCATGACCGCCATCGCCCCCCCCCTGGCGCTGGGATGCGCCTGTATCCCCGAGTGCCACGAGTGTCGGCGGACATTGCCTGGCTACAGCGCCAGCGAAGGTCGGGAGCCGGACCGCTGACGTGTGGTTGGGCATCGATCTGGGAACCTCGTCCGTCAAGGCGGTTCTCCTCGCTAACGACGGTACAGTTCGAACTCGGGTAAGGGTCGCTCTGCCTCCGGCGAGAGATGAGCGTGACGTCGGCGACTGGATCTCCGCCACCCTTGCCAGCCTCCGCTCCCTGGGATCCCTGACGCGAGATGTCGCCGGAGTGGGGTTGTCGGGACTGACCCCAACAGTGGTGTGCGTCGACGGATCGGGTCAGGCCGTGCGGCCGGCCCTGACCTGGAACGATCCTCGGGGTCAGGACGAGGCCCGGGCGCTGGAGGCTAAATTTGGGTCCAGTGAACGCCTGCTCGGATTCGACATGCCCTGGTCGGCGAGCTACCCTCCCGCCAAGCTGGCGTGGCTGGCTCGGCACGAGCCTGCAGTGGTCACGGCAACCCAAGCCGTTCTCCAGGTGAAGGACTACTTGGGCTTGAAGCTGACCAGCAATCTCATCTCCGACCCCTGGTCCAGCAAGGGCCTTTGCAATGTACAGACCGGAGCTCCGGCCCGTGAGGTGCTTGCGGCCTGCGGCTGGCACAAGGACATCGTCCCCGAGATCCGACCCGCGTGGGAGTCGCGAGGGATTGTCACCAATACAGCCGCGAGGCTATTTGGCCTGCCTGAGGGAGTTCCCGTTGCCGTGGGCTGGAGCGACGCGCTCGCGGGCTTTTTGGCGCTCGGCGCATTTCGCCAACCCAGTTCGGTGGTCATCCTGGGCACCTCGAACATCATTGGCGTGTCGCTGGCCGAACCGAGCCCCCCATGCCGTCCCGGGCTGCTGGACGTTCCTGCTCCCGTAGCCCCGCTCCGCCTGCTCTACGGACCAACCCAGAACGGAGGTTCCGCCCTGACTTGGATGGGCAGCTTGCTGGGGCTGAAGCCGACGGAAGTCCTCGCCAAAAGCCTGGACGCCAAGGGCACAGTCCCAATCTTCGTGCCCTACCTGTCTGGCGAGCGCACCCCGCTCTGGAATCCTGATGTCCGGGCGGCCTTTGCCAATGTTGGTGGGGACTCAGGGCCGGCTGAATTTTGCGCCGCAGTGGTGCGCGGCGTCGCGGCGAGCGCCCGTCATGTGTTGGACGCCACCAATGCCGCGCTCGGCCACTCGGTTGGCAGCTTGGTGGCGCTGGGGGGGTATGGAGCCGGCCACCCCGCCTGGCAGCGCGTTTTTGTGGAACAGCTGGACCGACCGATTACCACCGTCGACGACGACGTCTCCGTCGTGGGTGCGGCCATGCTGGCAGCCGCGGCCGCCGGCTCCCCCATCGATGACCTTCCCCAGGTCGCCGCCACCGGTCCGCTGTACCCCGCCCCAGGGCAAAGCGGCGTCGCCTGGCAGCGCACCTATCTTCGCCTCAGCCAACTAACCATCGATGAGGCGGGCTCGAACCACAGCGCACGGCTTTCCGGTGCTGACCACGACTCGCCCGGCCAGCAATACCCTGGTGGCGGCCCCCCTCGCGCCACCAGGGGTCTTGCCTAAATCGGCGCTACAGCGTGACGACAGGTACAAGAGAGGAGAATCCAAAATGCGCGCGTTAACGGTCATCGGTCCGGGCGAGGTCATCCTTGGCGATGCTCCAGCTGAAGACCTCGCTCCCGGAGAAGTAAGGGTTGGGGTAGGCGCCGTGGGGCTATGCGGTACCGACTTTGCCCTGGTGAGTGGCACGCTGGGCCTCAATTCGTACCCGGTGATCCCAGGGCATGAGGTGAGCGGCACCGTCCTCGAGACTCGGAGTCGGCTCCTGGACGTCGGGCAGAAGGTGATTCTCGATCCCTTGCTGAGTTGCGGCAAGTGTTGGGCCTGTGTGCAAGGAACGCCACAGTGCTGCGATGAAGTTGGCGTCGTGGGAGTGGCGGCCAACGGCGGGGCCCGCGACCAAGTGGTCCTCCCGGCTGAGCGGTGGGTTGCGGTTCCAGCCCAACTGGCGCTCGCCGATGCCGCACTCGTGGAGCCGGTGCATGTGGCGACCACGATATATCGAGCGGTCGCCGCTCAGACGCCGGCCAGCGTCCTGGTGATTGGGGCTGGTGCAATCGGCCTGATGCTCATGGGTCTGCTGCAGCACTGGCGGCCCAACTGCGCCGTTTTCGTCTCGGACTTGATGCCCGATCGGGTGCGGCGCGCGGGGGCCTGGGGAGCGCAGGACCTGGCCGCCCTGGGCGAGAAGCACGTGGATTGCGTGGTGGATGGAGTCGGCGTGGCAGCCTCGATCCAGGTCGCCGTGCGCTATGCGCGTCGCGGAGGCTCAATTGTGGTGTATGGGGTTCCAAAATCAGGTACCGCACTGCCCGAAGCGGATGAGATGTTTCGCCGGAACCTCAAGCTTCAATTTGTGCGCCTCTACGATCGCGACTTCAGCGCCGCCATCGGGGTTCTGAGCGACGGCATCCTATCTGCCGCTCAAGTGGTCGGCACCAAGCTCAGCCTGGAATCAGCGGCTCCGTTCCTGAACGGCCGGGCTTGGCAACAGCAGTCTCATTGGGGCAAAGCCCTGGTAATGGTCGGCAGCGAGGGGTCTCTTCATGAAGGCTGAGCCCACTCGGGACACGCCAGAAGCGCCGGTCGCCCCGGGACCGGTGCGGTCGCGGGTGGCCATCATCACGGGAGCTAGCCGGGGAATCGGCCGAGCCCTTGCCCTTGACCTCGCGGGCCACGATTACCGGGTCTGGCTTGTCGCCCGCAATCCCGATGCCTTGGCCAAAGTCGTGCAGGAGATCACGGAGGCGGGCGGCTCGGCCGACGCGGAGGCCTTTGATGTATGCGACGTCAGCCGAGCCGCCCGATTCGTCGCAGGAGTCAAGCAGCGCGCGGGACACCTGGACGCATTGGTCAACTGCGCGGGAATGAATCGGCGTGGCAGCTTGCTTTCGGTCACCTCGGAGGACTATGAGGCGGTGATGGGGGTGAATGTGAAGGCACTCCTGTTCCTAAGTCAGGCGGCCGTCCTCGCTATGGAC
>JAKAWF010000252.1 GCA_021817025.1 bacterium | reverse complement strand
CCTCGGCCACGCGGAACTCAGGGTCACCGGTAAGCACCGGGCAATCGAGCACCGATGCGGCGGCAGCGGCGAAGGCGTCCGCGTAGCTCATCCCGCCTCGCGCCTTGATAGCGGCCGCCCGGCGCGCGAGAGTGTCATCGATGTCGATCCAGCGAACCGGCACCCCGCCGGGCCGGCTCTCCGCGCGAAAATTCGGGCCTCCCGGAACATCTGCAACCTCCTCCGCGCCGAAAACGAGAAGGGTGCCCGACTGATGCTCCGAGGGTCCAGGTGGTCCCTAGTTCCTGGCCAAGACGGCCTGGGGTGGTCCCCAGTTTGTGGCCAAAACCTCTCTGGGTGGTCCCTAGTTCGTGGCAAGCCACATCCCAGTTGTTCCTTCCATGGAGTTAAGCGCTCCTATCGAAGTGGAGGGCTGGGGCGGGAGGATTCGAACCTCCGATTACCTGATCCAGAGTCAGGCGCCTTACCACTTGGCAACGCCCCAATGCCCGCCCGCCTGACGGCGCTCCACTCGCTGCGAGGTTGCCCCGCGGCCGGCATGGGCCGCAAGAGATAGTACCTTGCCAGGAGTCTGGGGCTGGCAGTCAAGGCGGGGGCGCAGCTCCTCAGTGGCCGGAGGTCGGGCTCACGACACGTGTATGAGCCGCTCGACCGCACTGGCGATCCTTCGGTGGGCGGTCTCCTTGCCGATCAGAGATATGGACTCCGGCAATGGAGGTGAGATTCGCTGTCCCGTGATCGCCACCCGCAGGACCTGCATGCACTCCTTGAAGTGCTGCTTAGCCTGCTTGGCGTCCTCCGGGAACGATCCTGCCGAAGCCTCCTTCAGCCGCTCCATGAGGTCACCCAGATCCCCATCCAGAAGCGGATCTGCCAGTTCCAGAAACTGTCGGGCGACATCGGGCGCCAGCTGCCCAGACAGCAGCTCCAGCGCCGGCATCGGCTCCGTGAAGGCGAATTCCAATAGCGACGGGACCTCGTCCAGTCGGCGGATCCTCTCCTGCACCATCGCCGCGATCGGGGTGAGCTGCTCCTCTCTTGCCTGGGGCAGGAACTCCCGCAGGCGGGCGGCCAGGTCGGGGACCGAGAGGCGGCGGATCCAGACCCCGTTGAGGTAGTCCAGCCGCTGCTGATCGAAGACGGCTGGGCTGGACTGGAGCCGTTCGAAGCCCATCCGGGCTCTCAGCTCCGCCAGGCTGAAAACCTCCTCCTCGGTGCCGGGCGACCAGCCCAAGAAGGCCAGGAAGTTGACCAGCGCCTCAGGTAGGTAGCCCATTTCCCGGTACTCACTGACCGCCATCGCCCCGTGGCGCTTGGCCAACTTCTTGTGGTCGGGTCCCAGCACCAGCGGCACGTGGGCCAGGGCCGGCGGATCCCAGCCCAGGGCGGCGTACACAGCCAGGTGCTTGGGGGTCGAGGGGACCCAATCCACTCCCCGGATCACATGGGTGATACCCATCAAATGGTCGTCCACCACCTGGGCCAGATGGTAGGTGGGGAAGCCATCCGACTTGATCAGGATCTGATCGTCGATCTCCTCGTTCTGGAACTCCTGAGGGCCGAGCACCAGGTCGATCCAGCGGGACTGCCCGGGCGGCATCCTCAACCGGATCACGTGGTCGGCACCGCTTCCGACTGCGGTCTTGGATTGAGCCTCGGTCAGGGCGCGGCACCGGCCGTCGTAGCGGGTGGGCAGGCCCGCCGCCCGTTGGGCGGCCCGCAACTCCTCCAGCCGCTCTCGGCTGCAGAAGCAGGGGTAGGCCGTCCCCACCTCCAGCAGCCGGTCGGCCGCCGCGCGGTAGTAGCCGAGCCGCTCAGATTCGACATAGGGCCCGCAGGGCCCACCGATGTCCGGCCCCTCGTCCCAGGCGAGGCCGAGCCAGGTCAGCGTCTTGAGGTATTCCGGGACCGCCTCGGGCAGGTAGCGCTCCCGATCGGTGTCTTCGATCCGGAGCAGGAACCTCCCCTCGATGCCGGCCAGGCAGTAGCTGAGCAGGGCAGTGCGGACGTTGCCTACGTGGAGCTGGCCGGTTGGACTGGGAGCGAACCGAAGCCGCCGGCTCCCTGGGAGTTCGCCTCGGGCCAGCATGTCGCCCGGCGAATCAGGGCTCAACGGTGCAGAACGAGCAGGTAGATACCCATCGCGAGGCAGCTTGCCAGCAACAGTACCGTGGCGATGATCCAGCCCTCCAGGGGCGACCCGCCGATCACCACCTCCGCCCGGCTGTCGCTGCTCACCGTGACCCCGGTGGTTCGCAGGCTTCCATAACGCTGGGCCAAGAACCTGGGATCGTCGGGCTCCCCGGCCGCTGCTTCGTCGGAAGATCGTCGCTCAGCCATGTCCCACTCAACTCCGCCAGCCGAGGGAGCCTGGAGCTCCCCTCCTTCCTGCGAGTATAGAGGGAGCTCTGGCCCCAGCCCGCATCGTCTAGCGGTCAGGACATCACCCTTTCAAGGTGGTAACCGGGGTTCGACTCCCCGTGCGGGTAGGGACTGGGTTATCGCAAGAGCAGGCGCCGCGCGCCCAGGACCAGTGCCACCGCTCCCAGGGCCGCCCCAGGCAGGGAGCGGAGGCGCCCTCTTGCGATCCGCAGGTGCACTGCGAAGAGCGAGAGATTGCCCAGCCCGCACGCCAAGGCGAGTCCGGTGGTGAGCTGTTGCCGGCGGCTCGACTCGGGCTGGGAGGCGGAGAGCCGGCAACTGGCCCGGAGGGCGGTCCACAGCACCAGTCCTGCCACCGAGCCCCCTGCCCGTGACCGGGACTTGGCGAAGAGGGTGCCCCGGCGCGCCGACAGGAAGGCGGCAATGTCCGCGGCGCCCAGGGCGGCGACCCAGGTCAGCGCCGAGTCCTCTCCGCTGGTCCCCGCGGGGTCCTTGAGTGCGGTCATGGCGAGCAGAAGTATCCCTCAGACATCCCGGCTCGTTCCGTGCCGATCTGACCGGACTCGCAGCTCCCCGGCAGCCCGGTCATGATCTGCGCTCCGAATGCCCTCTACCTGGCCCCGGCCGTCGGGAGCCGGCCGCCTCCGGGGCTGTTGCTGGCGGGAGCGCTCTCAGAGACCGATTGCAGAAGTCGGTAGCCCTTCAAAGCCAGTTCCAGGCGCAGTCGATCGTCGGCCTGGTCCCAGCTCCCGATCAACTGCTCGATCCGTTCCATACGGTAGAGCAAGGTGTGGCGGTGGATGTGAAGCGCACGGGCCGCCTCGCTCAGCCCGCCCTGGGCCAGCACCACTTCGAGGGTCTCCCTGAGCGGGGTGTTGCGGACCTTCGCCCGCGCCAGCAGCGGACCCAGGGTGAGCTCGACGAAGTCGCGCAAACCCCGGAGGTCCTGAAGCCAGGCGAGATAGGGATGGAGCTTGCTGGCATAGTGCAGCCTGTCGTTCGGCATCAGGATCTGCCCCACCACCAGGGCTGCGCGCGTGGCCCTGACGGCTGCTGGGGTGTCGGCCAGCTGCGCCGCGACCGGCCCCACCGCCATCTCCCAGGGGATCATCTCGGTGCCGACCGCAACCCGCAGGTGGCGCTGCAGGGTCGTGATCTTGACCTGAGTGGGGACCAGCGCCACGACGCTGGCCTGGTAGAGGGCGACGTGGGCTCCCAAGGCCATCCAGGCGGTCGCGACGGTGGCCTCCGTCGCGGTGTCGTCGGCAGCCACCAATACCAGCCGGTATGGAAAGTCCAGGACGGTGCCTCCGGTCGCGGCCTTGGTGACCATCTCAGCGTCGGCGGTCCCGCCCAGGACCTCGGCGAAGAATTGGTCGTACTGGCGATCCTGCTCTCGGCGGCTCTGCTCCCTGGTCTCCAGGTAGCTGGTGCTCACGGCCACGCTGATGGCGTCCAGGTAGTCGAACAATGGGCCCACGGCTGTCAGGACCGACTGGGCCTCGATCTCAGGGTGATTGCGCACCACCTCGATGACATGCTGCCAGATGACCTGCGCCGCGACTCGGTAGGCCCGCAGGATGGCGTCGAGAGGAACTCCCGTGCTAGCCATCCGTCCGCCGATGCGCGACAGCTGCCGGAGCTCTGACAGCGAGGGCGCCCTGGACTCCTCCCACAGTGAGAGCAGAGTTCCGACTCCCTCGCGGCAGGCGGCGAGCACCTCGCTGGAGAATGCCGAACCGCCGTCGACGCCCTCTGCCAGGGGGATCATGCGGGCCATCTCAATTGCCATGCGGCGGGCCACCCTCTCCATCCTGACCCGCAGGGACTGGATGATGACGGGGTTGACGGAGGGCATGCCCTCATAGCCGCGCCGTTCACGGCGCGCTGGGCGAGGACCGCTGGGGCTCACGACCACGGCCCCGTCAGCATAGATCAGACCCGGCCGCGAGCCGGCACCACCTGCAGGTGGGCAGCCGGACAACTGGGGCCTATCGGCAGGCCGGATGGTCCGCTTCTGTGCTCACGGCTGGCATCTGGACCGGACGAGGCTCGGGCCCGCTCTCCCACGCGGTCACGGCGGCGCGGGCCATCTTCCCGGGCAACATCGCCAACGCCAACGTCGGGGAGGGTTTCCTCATCATGGAAGTGTCGGCGGTGCTGGCCGGGGCCGCCCGCTCCTTCGGTCGGGCGATCGGGTGAAGGTCGCCCAACCAAGGCGCGAACCCCGGTGCGTCGGCGGGAGTGGGCGATTGCCCGCTCGGATGTGAGTCCTCTTCCCAGTCACCTCGGCGGGCGACGCCCCTGGGGGAAACGCAACGATCACTCACGCGTCGTGGATGACCAGAGCACGCCCGACAGCGTTGGCAATCTGCTCGATGTGCCTGCGGTTGGAGGTCCCCACCGCTCGTTTGCGCCGCATGGCGATCTCGGCCACGGTCAGGCCAACCGTGTCGTCAAGGCCCGGTGACGCAGCCAGGACCCCGACGGCACGAGCCTGAGACTCGGGGAAGGGGTGGACGGAGCAGCCCCGCAGGAGCCGGGACAGACGGTGCTGGGGGCAACCGCGCCAGGCCCCGGCGAGCACTCCCACCGGCACCGTCGGGCTGATGTCCAGGCTCAGCGCCGCTCGGTGCAGCGACCACACCAAGCGGTCCCTGCGCTCGGCGGCGATCAGGGCCCCGGTGTCATGGGCGAGGCCCGCAGTCACGGTGTTGGCAAAGGGTTCCTTGTCCCATAGTATAAACACGTAGTAATGTAGAATGTGGTACCTTTGTGCAATGAAGCTATCGGAGTATGCCAAGCGCAACGGCATCCAGTACAGGGCCGCATGGAACCGCTTCAAGGCGGGGAGGATCGAGGGGGCGTATCTGGGCGACACCGGACATGTCGTGGTCCCCGACCCGGCACACGCTCTTATTGGCAAGGCGGCTGTCTATGCGCGGGTCTCCACCCCCAAGCAGAAGGCCGAGCTCGACCGCCAGGCCGAGCGGATGGCCGCGTTCGCGAACGCCGCCGGACTGTCAGTGGTTGCGGTGGTGAAGGAGGTGGCATCGGGGGTGAACGACAGCCGCCCGCGGCTCACCAAGCTGTTGCGCTCCGATGAGTGGGGGACGCTCGTGGTCGAGCACAAGGACCGCCTGTCGCGCGTGGGCTTCGGCTGGTTCGAGGTCCTGCTGGGCATCCAGGGGCGTCGGGTCGTGGTGGC
>JAKAWF010000251.1 GCA_021817025.1 bacterium | reverse complement strand
TGGGCAAACTGAACTTGTCCTTGGAGAACGCTGGCCGCTCCGGGGTGACGGCCACACATGGAAACAAGCGCCCCTCCGGAGGCGCGGGAGCCCATTCTATCGCCCCGGGGATGGGGTGTCAAACTTCGGGATGCCTGGATGCCCGTTCGGGGCGGCGGCCTGGCCAGACCGTCCCCGGTCCGCGCCCGCAGCCCCCGGAGCCGACCGGAGGCGCTACCGAGGGACCGGGCCGGCCGATGGCCGCTGGACCAGGAGCTGGGAGTGGACGCTGACCATCGCCCGGTACAGGGCGGGACAGGTGGGACAGGTGGCGACGTGGTGCTCCACCGCGGCGGCCTCGTCGGCGCTCAGCTCGCCATCCATCAGGTCCGAGGCAAGCTCCCGGGCCTCCGCGCAGTCCAGCTCTCTCACCCGAACTCCTCCGCCAAGATCGAGACCAGATTCATCCGGCCCCGGCGCACATGGGACTTCACCGTGCCCAGCGGCCAGCCGGTGGCATCGGCGATCTCCGCAACAGTCCAGCCCTCCAGGTCGTGCAGGACCACAGCCTGCTTCTGATCGGCCGTGAGCCTGGCGAGGGCCAGACCCAGGGCCCGCTCGCTCTCGGCCGCCACCGCTACCTGCTCTGGGTCCACCGTGTAGGCGGAGTCCTGCCAGAGCGCCTCCCGGCGCGCCGCGGCCTCCACGCTCTCGCGCGACTGCCGCCGGCGCAACAGGTCACGGCAGGAGTTGACCACGATCCGCTGCACCCAGGTGCACACTGCGGACTCGGAACGGAAGCTCTCGGCCGCCCGAACGGCCTTCAGGCTGGCGTCCTGGACCGCGTCCTCTGCCTGCTCTGGGTCCGAGAGCAGGGAGGTGGCCAGACGGACGAAGCGCGGCCGCTGGGCCTCGAGGCAGTCGAGCAGCTCATCGCGGGTCAGCTCCACGGCCCCAAGGGTACGGCGGGCGGCGACTGCGCCCACACGTCCCCTCCAGCTCAGGCCCCGCGGACCCGGCTGCCGCGGAACGGGGCCTTGACCACCGGGGCGAGAAGGCAGACGTTAGTCAGCCCCGCCAGGAGCGGCACCAGCCCCACTATCGCCACGATGCCCCCTCCCAGCCCTCCCATCGCCAGCCCGACTCCGACCAGCACCAGGCCGGCCAGCAACCGCAGGCCGCGCCCGCTCGCCGTCGCCATCCAAACTGCCAACCTCAAAGCCCCACCTCCGTGGTGCCCGCCATCCAACTGCCTCCTTAGACGCAGGCCGGGCTGAATTGGAGGCAGGCGCCGCCCGAGCGGGGCTCGGACCAACCCAGATCAGGGGGCGGCCCGTGTCCCTCCCGGAGATCGCCGGATCCCCGGGCGCAGGTCGTCGGGCGGGGGGAAAAGTGCAAGCTGCTCACCGGGCCGGGCACGTCGTAGTCCTGAGCGGTGGCGCCTCTTGGTGAGACATCCAGGTCCTCGGGCTGGACTGGGTCTCCAGCGCTGCCCGCTGCAGGTCCCTGGGCGCTGGCCGTCAGCGCGCCGGGTCTCCGGACCGAGGCTGCGGGAGGGTTCGCGTCGGGCGGGGAGCGGGCTCGATGGTGCCCTCCTCGCGGCGAGCCTCTGCCAGGGACGAACAGGTCCGGGTGCCCGGTCTCACGAGTGCCGGCGCCGGCCACAAGCCCGCCCGCTCCCAAGCGCCGGAGGGCCGCCGGTCCAGGGCCTTCATGCCCTGGACCGGCGGCCGGTCAGATCGGGGTTCCCATGACCGCTTGGGAGCTCGCGGGGGTCACGCTGCCCATCTCAGGGCACAACGTAGTTGACCGAGGTGCCCCAGTTGGCGAGTCCGTCCCTGGTGCCACCGCAGGTGCCTATGGTGAGAGTGAAAGATGAACCGGTGCAGTTGGGGTACTGGATGTACTGACTCGCGAAGTAGACCCGGTTCGTCCCGGCGAGGTAAACCGCGGCGCCGTAGTCGCCCCAGCGGGGACGGCTACCGCCATTGAGGTACTCGGTGAGTCCGTCCTGAGGGGCCTGGCCGAGATCAGCGATGTTGATCACTGAGCCCACCAGCCCGCTGGAGGAGCTGCTGAGCCGGCCGAACGCGCTGCTGGGGTAAAAGCCACCGTGATCGGCCCCGGTTGGCCCGCCGTTGCCGGAGAGCGTGAAGCTCATGATCGCGCTGGCGCTGCGCCCATGCGGAGCGCCAGCGCCCCCTACCGCGGCGATGGTCGGGAACTCGAGGTCCTCGTGCGCCGCCGAGACGTACCCCTGGCTAGTGAGCGTGAACGTGCCATTGGTGTCGAAGTTGTTGGTGCCGACTACCCAGTACACCGCACCCTGATGCACCTCCGGGGTCGACCTCGGGCCGTAGGTCTGAGTGACCGCGGTGGTGGTCGCGCCCCAGAGCTCCCCCTGGGCCTGGGAGACCTGGGTCATGAAGTCCCCGTTGGTGGCGATCCCGCCCTCCGGGCAGCTGGTGCTGTTGCTGAGGCCGGCGGCCCCACACTCGCTCCCCAGCGGTACCGGCCCGGCCTTCTGGGCAGCCAGGAACCCTTCCCCGTAGTAGAAGAGGACGTTGGAGAAGAGCTGGCCGCCGAATTGGATCCCGGAGCACGAGGCGCAGTTCGTGCTGTCCAGATTGTCAAGCCCTGTCCAGTCAAAGACCGCGATCCGACTGTCTCCCGAGCCGAAGTAGTCAAGGGTGCCGATCATGAAGCCGGACCCGCCGTGGCTGTTGTCGTACTGGCTCGGGTCGGGTGGCTGCGCCGGGATCACCGCGTACCAGCAGGTGACACCGGCTACTCCGAAGGGGTTTTGGGCGCTGCCGCAGGTCCCGTTCGGAGTGGGGATGGTCCCCATGTTCTCCAAGGCCACGTTGAACCCGGCGTCGGTGACCGGGAGGCCGGCCTCCATGGCGCCCTTGCTGAAGGCGAACTCCTGGGCCCCGTTGAAGAACCCACCTCCAAAACCCGGGACATTTCCGTTCAGGGGGAACTCGTCATAGAAGAGGAGGAAGGCGTCCCGGGTCACCGAGATCTTGGCGAAGTCGTTGAGGAGGTACGGGTAGCCCGGCTCTTGCGGGTTGTAGTTGGCGTTTAGGAAGTAGACGTTGTAGGGGCCGAACGGGTTCGACCCCTTGGTCACGGCTATCCCCTCGTAACACGAGGACGCCACTGCCACCGAGGCGAAGCACCCGGAGAAGGGCCCACCGCTGGCCTCGCTGCTGGCGGAGACGATCTCGGTGAAGAACCAGTGCCCGCCGTTGGACGGGTCGTAGAGGCAGGAGGGGTCCCCCCCGCTGCTCCACCCCAGGCTCGTGAGTCCCATGACGGTGTCCAGGGGGATGACCGGGGACATCCGCTGCAGGGCGGTGTTGAACACCAGGATCTCCCCGATGTTGTTGCCCTCGACGACATAGCCGTTGCCCGCGCAGAGCGCCTGGTCAGAGGGCTCGACGTCACCCACGGCGACGTTGGTGCTGAGGCTGCCGCTGTCGACAGCATTGATGCCCTTGACACCGGTGGCTCCACCGGGGCCGGAGCTGATGGTGTCGCAGCCGGCTCCCACCGGCTGGCAGATGACGGTCGGCGGAGCGGGGTCGGGCCCCTTGCGAGGGATCCGCGGTGACGGCATCATCCTCACAGAGGGAGCCGAGTTGGGGTGCCCGGCAAGCGCGTTGGCCGCGCTGCCGCCGCTGGCCAGCGACGCCGTCGACCCTGTCGGGAACGGGCCGGTAAGGAGGTCACAGCCCGGCGTCGCGCAACCTGTCGCGGCGGAACCGACGAAGGTCGGAGAAAAGGTACCCAAGGAAGAAGCCGTGGCGGGCCCGCCGGCCAGGGCCGTGGACGCGGTTGAGAGGGCTGCGGTCGCCGCGCCGCCAGCCACCAGTACCGCAGCAATCGCCAGTGACGAAAGTGACCGTGAAAGCCCCTTGGGCATCATCCCCCTGCCTCCCCAAAATGCCGCCAAGGCGGCAGATCCCCCTTCGCGCAAGCTGGGCGACATGCTGGGTCATACCGCTGGCGCTCCGCTCCGCGATCTCGTTTCGGAGACCTTATCAGCGTGACCTCGCCCTGTCAAGGGTTTGTAAATGGCCTGTTGGAGTTCAGCGATTCTGTCCGCCCTTCAGAGTTCAGCGATTCTGTCCGGTCATGAAGGACAGGATCACGCCGGCTTGGGTGACCAGAAGCGACTACTGGTGCTGAATCAGCTGGAGGCTGGAGTGGTCAGTCCTAAGCACGGCCGCCGAGGGCTGCGTGCTGACCCCCGCGTGTCTCGGACCCATCTCCGCCCTGGATGCCGCATCCAAGCTCATGGGCCGGATCTGCCGGGCTGCCCCCCCGTCCGCCGGTCCAACGCCGGGATCCGGAAGCTCGATCCCGAAGGTCAGGACCTGGAGATCACCAGCGCCTCAGCGCTGCACAGGCGCCTGGAGCTGCCCCAGGCGCAGCTCGGCTGGCCAGCTCGGGGGCGGACGAGGCAGCGCTCCGGCTCGCCGGCCTGGGGGCGACCTCCGCTCAGTCCAGCGACACCATGACGTGCTTGATCTGGGTGTACTCCTCGATGGAGTAGGAGGAGAGGTCCTTCCCGTAGCCGCTCTGCTTGAAGCCCCCGTGGGGCATCTCGCTGACCAGGATGATGTGGGTGTTCACCCACACGGTCCCGAACTTGAGGCGCTTGGCCATGCGCATGGCCCGCCCCACGTCCCTGGTCCAAACTGAGGCCGCCAGCCCGTAGTCGACATCGTTGGCCCAGGCCACCGCGGCGTCCTCGTCCGAGAAGCGCTGCACGGTAATCACCGGGCCGAAGACCTCGCGCTGAACGATCTCCGAGCGCTGGTCGGGGGGAACCACGACCGTGGGCGTGTACCAGAATCCGGCCCGGTCCATGGGAGCGCCTCCGGTGAGCACCTCTCCTCCGCCGGCGACCGCACGCTCCACAAAGCCGGTCACCCGCTGGAGCTGCTGGGAGGAGACCACGGGCCCCATCTCGGTGCCGGGATCAGAGGGGTCCCCGACGCGCAGTCCCTCCACCGCGTTCACCAGGCTGCCGACGAAGTCATCGAAGTGCCTGTCGGCCACCAGCAGGCGGGTCGCCGCGGTGCAGTCCTGGCCCGAGTTGAAGAAGGCCCCCACCTTTATCCCCTCCACCGTGGCCTCCAGGTCACAGTCGTCGAACACCACCACCGGGGCCTTGCCCCCGAGTTCCAGGTGGACCTTCTTCAGGGTGCTGGAGGCGGCCCGGGCTATCTCCTTGCCCGTCCCCACGTCACCCGTGAGGGACACCATCCCCACCCCCGGGTGCCGGACGATTCCCGCGCCAACCGGGTCGCCATCTCCGGTGATCACGTTGAGCACCCCCGGGGGCAGCACCTCCGCCGCCAGCTCCGCGAAGCGCAGCGCGGAGAGCGGCGTCCACTCGGAGGGCTTGAGCACCACGGTGTTGCCGGCGGCGAGAGCCGGCCCCAGCTTCCAGACCGCCATCTGCAGCGGATAGTTCCAGGGAGCGATCGAGCCGACCACGCCCACGGGCTCCCGGCGGATCATGCTGGTGAACCCCTGCAGGTACTCCATCGTCGCCTTGCCCTCGAGGCAGCGCGCCCCGGCAGCGAAGAAGCGCAGGGC
>JAKAWF010000250.1 GCA_021817025.1 bacterium | reverse complement strand
TTGCCAACCGTCGCCTGAGAGGAGGGCCAGGGAGGCCTGGGAGAAGTGGCGCTTGCCGTCCTGCCACTCGTCGTGCTGCTCTTGGAGAACTGCGGTGGCCGGGCGAGCAGGGAGTCGGAGTTGGGGAAAATCCCCACTGTGTCCGCGGACCAGGCTTAGGCCGGGCGCTCTACTTCACAAGGTTGTCAAAACGCGGTGAACCAGTTGGCGAGGGCCCGATTGCGAAGACGAGGCCTAGGGCACCGATTGGCGGCACTGGCACCTCACCGACCACGGGGACTACTTGGAGAAGTTCACGCCAGGCCCTTAGCTGCCGATAAGGAGCCTTGGGGGTATCCATCTTGACGGAGCGACCCCGGGTCAGAGGGCTATAGACCGAACTATGGAGCCGGATCCGTGGCCACAAGCTCTACTTCGAAACCGTCCGTGTTCTCGGGGTAGGCGGCGTAGTGCCCGGGACCGCCCGCGAACGGATGTCGATCAGGAAACAGGAGACGCCAGCCGTGGTGGTCGGCTTCGGCGGTGAGGTCGTCCACCTCGGCACGACTTCCAGCGTGGAAGGCGAGATGGTTCGGGCCCGGACGATTCCGCTCGTGAGAAGTGCCGCTCAACGCAGGTGATTGGTCGACCACGATTTACGTCGAGCCGAGGCACCAGCTTCGTCCGCCGGACCAATCCTGGAAGGGTGTGTACCCAAACGCGCCAAGGAGCCGGCCCGCTCAGGTGATCGGGAAGGCAACTGCGCATTGCTCGAACTCCACCCGGGCACGGTGCAGCTGTGGACGCTGGGCGGCTGGTTGCCGGCAAGGCTGCGGGCGATGGAATCCTGCCGTCGCTCGAGGAATGGACCGAAGTGGGCGGCGAAGTCCCGAAGCGCGAGACTCGCGTCGGGCGGTTGTGCCGTGAGGTCGTGGGTCACCGTCACCGTGGTGCCCTCCCTACGCTCGCCGGACGTCGTGCCCGAACAGCCGATAGACGCACAGCCCTCGCGGCGCCACCACCGTCCACGTCGTGCGCCGCCCGGCATGCGCGGTCCTGAAGACCGTGCCGGGCCGCTCCGTCAGGGCCCCTGGTAATCGACCTCGAGCAGCCGGAACACTTGGCCACCCGGGGCGCTGAAATAAGCGTGCTGGCTGCCTCGATGTCGGAACTCAGGGATGCCGGCTTGACGGAGTCGCTCCTGGCATCCAGCGAGGTTCCTGGTGCGGAATTCGATCCAGGCGCCCCGAAAGGCGTGCTCGTCGTCCACCGCGGAAGGCGGGACCTCAGCCGGCGCCAGCTCGGTGAACTCGACGCTGAACGCGCTCCCGTCCTCAAAGCGTATGAGCATGACCGGATGGTCCAGTCCGAAGTCGAGTTCGACCAGTGAACACTCCAGGACCTCCTCGAAGAGCCGCCTAAATGGATGGCGAGCGTGGGGCTGAGCGAAAATGTGCACGCGCGCACCAAGCCCGACAATCTCCAGACCTGTCATGACCGCTCCTTTGCTCGTCTCTTGCGTGGCCGAGCCGGGGCCGAGCCAGCTTGACCGCGGAAGACGGTGGCGCTGCTCGGCTACCCGGCCAGTGCAGGGTCCCTTGGTGGGGCGCCCACCTCAGCGCCCGCGAACGGTCGTTGCCTTGGTGAGCCCGACGACATGGTCCTCGGGGTCGCTGAAGAGCGCGATGCTCGGTCCGCCAGGAACGTCCAGGGGGCCCAACAGCCTCTGGCCGCCGAGGCCCTCGATCCTGTGCAGAGCCAAGGCCAAGTCGTCGACCTCGATGTAGACGGTCACCCGACTGGCGCCTCCGCCCTCCGCTGCGCTGCCGACACCACCATCGATGCCGACTCCGGCTCCCGGGTGAACCATGGCGTAGGAGGGCCCGGCTGGCACAATCCCCCAATCGAATGCTTCCCGGTAGAACGCCTGCAGGCCCGCTGCGTCCTTCCCGACTATCTCGAAGTGAGTCACTGGGTTGCCCATGTCTGGATTCCTCCTTCAATCAACTGTGAGCTGGCGAGAACGGTCACCGACTGATCTTCCGGCACCGCGACCTGCGACACCCGGTGAGTCGCGACGGCGAGCGCGGTGATCGCGCCCAGCAGCGAGATGCCGGCTGCCACCACCAGCGCATCCAGGGCGACCATGAAACCGGCCAGGCAGGTGAGCGCCAGGGCCAGGCCTTGCGGTGGCTTCATGGTCGGGAACGGGCTCTTCACGGGAGCACCTCCTGGGTCCAATCTAGGATCGCTCTTGATTCTAATGTGGGCACGTGATAAAGTCAAGTGCTAACTGGATATGATCTTGCAGGTGTGTTAGGATTTTCAGCGTGCGGTCCTATGGAGAGTTCTGCGCTGTCGCCAAGGCCCTCGACGCGATCGGGGGTCGCTGGACCCTGCTGATCGTCCGCGAGCTCATGCTGGTCGGGGCCTGCCGTTACACGGACCTGCAACACGGCCTGCCGGGCGTCGCCACCAACCTCCTCGCCGATCGCCTCCGGCAGCTGGAAAAGGCCGGGGTGGTCAGCCGCGAACTGGCGCCACCTCCGATCGCGACAACGCTGTTCCGGCTGACTCCGCGAGGGCAGGATCTGCTGCCGGTGATTCGAGAGCTGGGGCGCTGGGGTGCTCCGCTGCTCAGTGAAGCGGGCGGCGATGAGGCCTTCCGCAGCTACTGGATCACCCTGCCCCTGGAGCTCTACTACTATGACCCCACGCCCGAGGGACCTCCGGTCACGATCGAGGTGCGCATGGGCGACGAGCCGATGCTGGTCGAGGCGGTCGACGGCAAGATCCGTGTGCGCCGGGGCAGCGCGAAAAATCCGGACGCCATCCTCACCGGGCCGCCGTGGCTCGTCTTAGGCCTGCTCAGCCGCCGTGTCGAGTTACAGGACGCGCTCAAGCAGGGGGTGGACTTGCAGGGTGACTCCAAGGTCCTGAATCGCGTCAGATCGACCTCTGTGCCGGAGAGCCCGAGCGCACGGACTGCAGAGGCCCGACCAAAGGTCTCGCGGACCAAGTAGTCGGCCGTGCGATAAGCGTGCGCTCAGAGGTATCCATCTAGCCGGAGGAGGCCGAGGCGGCTGTCCTCCACGTGCGCCCGGACGATGAGCGCCCCTTGCTCGACAGGTCGCAAGGTTGGCGGTGAACGAGCCTGCGCCGATTGGTGGGATGGTGGGCGCCGGGCAGGACCGATCCTCGAGTCGTGCGCCGCAAGATGGTTAACTTTGGCGTCAAGCGCCCTGAACATCGCCTTTGGCCCCAGCCCACCGTGCCGATCTCCCAGGCGGGTGATGGGTCCTGGGCGGGAAGGGCGAAGCGGCGGTTGTGGCGGACCAAGTGTTTGGCGAGGAGCACGTTGGCCGCCTCCAGGGTGGCCACGCCCTGAAGTCGCAGCTCACTGCAGAGGGGGTCCTGGAAGGTGCCCCAGAGGCGCTCGATGCGGCCCTTGGCCTGGGGTGAGCGGGCCAGGATGAGGTCCCCCTCGAGCTCGTCAAGGAGGCGCCCCATCTGAGTCGGGTCGCGTCGGCCGGCCAGCTGCTCCTCCAGGCTGGGCTCCTGTTTGCGGGTCCTCACGAAGATGCCGTGCCGATCGGAGTACATGGCCAGCGGCACGCCCTTGCCCACCACGACCTGGCGCAGCATCAGGAAGTACCCTTGGGCGTCTTCCTGCTCCCGGAAGGTCGCTCCGGGGACCTGCCCGGTGGCATCATCGATTCCGCCGACCAGGGTCATGTACGGGCCGCGGCCCTCCAGCCAATCGTGGCGGCTGCCGTCGACCTGTAACAGGATCCCTTCCTGGGCCATCCGGTCCCGACGGTGGTGGGCCCGGGCTGACCGCCTGGTCCTCGGGGCGGCCACTCCGGCCTGGCTGAGCAGTCGGTGCACTGTGAGCCGGGAGCGGAACATCCCTTCGCGCTCAGCGAGCATCTCGGTCAGGTGCTGCTGATTGAAGCCCACATAGGCACCGGTGGCCAGTTCCACCACTCTGCGTGCCACTCCGAGATCCACGGCGTTCACCGGACGCCGCCCTCGATTGCCGTGCACCAGGGCCTCGGCCCCCTCCTGGCGGTGCCGGACCCGAAGCCGTTGGAGCTGGCGCGAGCCCACTCCTAGCAGCAGAGCCGCCTGCTCCGGACTGACCACTCCAGCCTCCAGCTGATTCAGCACCAGTACTCGCCTCTGGTCACCCAAGCTCAACGTGATCCTGTCCTTCATGACCGGACAGAATCGCTGAACTCTTAAGGGAGGTCAGAATCACTGAACTCCAACAGTGGTTGGGCCCGCTGTTGACAGGCCAGCGGGGGCGTGCTAAAACGTCTGGATCTATCTAGCGGAAGGAGGAACAGCATGGCCTGGTCACTAGAAGGGACCTACTTCGAGAATTGCTCCTGCGACATGGTGTGTCCCTGTAGTACCTCCGGCCTCACCATGGCCGCCGATCAGGATCGCTGCCGGGTGGTGATGGCCTTCCACATCGGGGTCGGTGATGTGGAGGGGGTTGACGTGAGTGGTAAGACGGTCGTGGTCGTAGCCGACACGCCGCCGGTCATGGCCGATGGCAATTGGCGCGTCGGACTGGTGATGGATGCCGCCGCGTCGCCCGAGCAGGTGGAGAAGCTCCACGCAGTGTTCGGGGGACAGGTCGGCGGCCCCATGGCGATGCTAAGTCCGCTCATCGGCGAGCTGCTCGGAATGGAGATGGCCCCAATCGACTACCGGGATGCCGGACGCCGCCATTCCATAAAGGTTGGGTCCATGGTGGACATCGAAATCGAGGATTTCGTGGCCCCGGGCAATCCCACCGGGGAAATCGAGAAGCTGACTGGGGTTTTCCACCCGGCCAGTTCCACTTTGACGGTTGCCAAAGCCAACCGATCGCAGGTAGACGCGTTCGGGTTGTCCTTTTCCAACACCGGCAAGAACGGGCACTCGGCGCCATTTGCCTGGGCGTCCTGATCCGAGTGACGCCAGGTCGGCGGCCGCTGTGGCCGCCGACCTCGCTGCTTCTACTCCTGGCCGCCGGCGCCTGGGTCGGCGTCGTGGTGGCGGCTGGTCACATGGGATCGATGCCCTCCACCATGGGGCTCGGGCTGGGATCCTTTGTGGCCCTGTGGGTGCTGATGGTGGCGGCCATGATGCTGCCATCGGTTGCGCCATTCGCCGCGCTTTATACCCGCACCTTCACAAACCATTGGGGAGTCCGCCTGGCAGCTTTCGCGGCCGGGTACCTGGTGGTGTGGAGCCTTGCAGCCGTTCCCGCCTACTGGTTGGCTTGGATCGTTGACCACCTGGCCAGCGGTCACCCGGCGGTGGCAACCGGCCTGGGGGTGGCCATCTTCGCCGGCTGCGGAATCTATCAACTGAGTCCTCTCAAACAGCGCTGCCTGATTCGCTGCCGCTCCACCCTCGGTTTGTTGTTGCAATATGGGTCCCTGCGCGGACGCGCGCGCGATCTGCGCGCCGGCCTCACCCACGGCGCGTATTGCCTGGCCTGCTGCTGGGCGCTGATGGCCGTGCTCATCGCCCTGGGGTTCATGAATCTGGTGGCCATGGTGGTGCTCACAGCGATCGTACTGATTGAGAAAACCCCCCGGTGGGGCCACCGCGCAGGCCAGGCCGCGGGGCTGGCAG
>JAKAWF010000249.1 GCA_021817025.1 bacterium | reverse complement strand
TGGGGAGTGTGGGCGACCTCGGGATGGAACTGGATGCCCACCCGCCCGCCCGGTCCCGCCATGGCGGCGATGGGACTGTTGAGGGTGTGCGCCACGGCTCGGTAGCCCGGCGGCAGCTGCTCGATGACGTCCCCGTGACTCATCCAGACCGGCATCTCCTGGGGCAGGCCGGCGAAGATGCCGTCCTCGCTGTCGACCACCACCGATGCCAGCCCGTACTCCCGCTTGGCGGCCGGGCGCACCCGGCCTCCGAGATCGTGGGCAAGCAGCTGCATCCCATAGCAGATTCCGAGGATCGGCAGACCCAGCTGGTAGATGGCGGGATCGGGGCGGAGCGCATCCTGGTCGTAGACGCTGGCCGGGCCCCCACTCAGCACCAGCCCCCGGGGACGGTGGCGGCTGATCTCAGCGGCGGAGATGGTGCCGGGCACCAGCTCGCAGTAGACCTTCAGCTCCCTGATCCGGCGGGCGATCAACTGGCTGTACTGGGAGCCGAAGTCGAGCACCAGGATGCGATCGAATGCCAAGTCCGAGCCGGGCTGCTGAGGGGCCCGATCCGAAAGGGACGGGATGGCGGCGATCATGCGGCCCCCGCGCTCCCAGCCATCAGCGCGCCATCCCGACCTGCTGGGCCTGCTGGAAGAGCTTGCCTTCGGTCAGGATCGCGGGCGCCACCACCATCTCCGTCTGTTGAAACTCCTCGATGGTCCTGGCCCCGCACACTCCCATCGCGGACTTGACCGCACCGACCAGGTTCTGAGTCCCATCGTCGACGCGGGCGGGCCCGATCAGGAGCTCTTTGAGGGTGGCCCTGGTGCCGACCTTGATCCGAGTCCCCCGAGGCAGGTTGGGATCGGGAGTCGCCATGCCCCAATGGTGGCCGTGGCCGGGAGCCTCCGCTGCCGATGCGAAGACCGAGCCGATCATGACCCCGTCCGCCCCCGAAGCCAGGGCCTTGGTGACATCGCCGCCAACCCGCATTCCGCCATCGGTGATCACGGTGACCGGCTTGCCACCGGTGCGGCGGTGATCGTTGCGGGCGGCCGCCACGTCGGCGGTCGCGGTGACCTGGGGCACCCCGATCCCCAGCACCCCGCGGGTGGTGCAGGCGGCACCGGGGCCCACTCCGACCAGGATCCCGTCAATCCCCGTCGCCATCAGCTCCAGCGCGGTGTAGTACTCCACGCAGTTGCCGACCACCACCGGAATCGTGGCCGCCGCCGCCAGCTGGGCGAAGTCGAGCTGGCGGTAGGAGCGGGAGATGTGGCGGGCCGTGAGCACAGTGCCCTGAACGAAGTACAAGTCGGCGCCGGCCTCGGTCACGATCGGCAGCCGGTGCTCGGCCTCGGCGGGACTGGTCGAGACCCCACACACGACCCCGGCTCGCTTGATCTCCTCGATCCGGCGCGAGATCAACCCGTCCTTGACCGGCTCGCGATAGAGCTCCTGCAGGAGGGTGTTGATCCGTTCCCGCGGCGCCTCGGCGATCTCCTCGTACACGGCCGCGGTGTCCTCGTAGCGGCAGTTGATGCCGTCCAGGTTCAGGACGGCAACCCCGCCAAGCCGCCCCATCTCCACTGCGAAGTGGGGATTGACCACCCCGTCCATGGCGGCGGCCAGGATCGGGATCGGGATCTCGACGTCCCGGATCCGCATCGAGATGTCGATCTCATCAGGGTTGATGGTCACCTTGCCGGGCACCAGGGCGACCTCGTCGAAGCCGTAGGCCCGCCTCGCCCGCTTACCTCTTCCCAGTTCAATGTCCAAGCAGGGCCACCTCCGTATGCGGGTGCACGGGGACCACCAGCAAGTGTGCCACCCCGGCTTTGAGCATACCAGACCGGCTCCGAATCGCCGCCTCCTCCATCCCCTATCTAGTGGCTCGGGCTGAGCCCAGGCACGCCATGTGGTGTGTCAGCTTGCGGCCAGGGTGGCTCGGATCACAATTCGGGAGGTGTCGATCCAAAGGGGCGTGCAGGTGATGACGGTCAGGTAGCTGGCCCCGCTGAGGGGCTGCAGCTGGGTCACCTGGGCTGGGCTCTCCACCCAGATCTGGCTGATGGTGTAGGTGAACTGCTTGCAGCTGCGAGCGGTGACCACGATCGGGTCACCGACCTTGAGCGTCCCCAGAGGTTCGAAGTTCGGCTCTCGATGGACCGCAATCAGCATGTTGCCGGGCTGCCCGGGACCTGGCGAGTCGGCATAGTGGACCACCGACCGCTGGGTCAGCATCGACCAGTTGCCGTTGCCGGCGACCCCTTCGATGCCGGGCAGAGTGGGAAAGCTGAGCAGCGCGAACTCCGAGGCCGGGGACCCGGTACCGCAGGCGGGAGCGGTGGCCGGCGAGGAGGAGCCGGCCGGATTCTCGTTCTGGGACGGGATCACCTGGGTGAGCGCTCCATTGGGGCCGAGCCAACTCTGGAGCAGCCGGTGGTCGTGGCTGCCACGCTGCAGCACTCCCAGCAGCGGCGGCGCCAGGATTCCGACCCCTGCCAGGATCAAGACCACGCCGACCCCGGCCATAGCCGTGCCGACCTTGCGGCGACGTCCCCACCCCGCCAACGGTGTTCTCATCCGGGTACTCCTTGCCCTGCCCTCCCCATCCTAACCGAGAGCTCTGCCGGTCCCCCTCCCGTCACACCCGTCGCGGAGCTTGTTACGCAGCCGTTGTCGATCCAAGACTTCGACTTCGGCCTCTCCGGGGACACAATCGCCAGGTGATGCAGGCAACCGCCCCCATTCGCGACTGGGAGCCCCCCGTCGCGGCCATCGTCAAGGCCACCGCCAAGCTGATGGTCATCGACGACGACCCCGCCATGCTGCAGCTGATGGAGCTGATCGCCGCCGAGAATGGCTATGAGGTGACGACCGCCGCCAGCGGAGCGGCCGGACTGCGGCTCGCCATCGAGAGCGAGCCCGACCTGATCATCCTGGACCTGGTGCTGCCGGACATGAACGGCGTCGAGGTGTGCCGACGGCTGCGCGCCGCGGGCTTCAAGTCCACGGTCATGATGGTCTCCTGTCTACAGGAGTCGGAGGACGTGGTCATCGGCCTGGAGGTCGGTGCCGACGATTACCTGCGCAAGCCCTTCGAGGTCCGCGAACTGGTGGCGCGCATCAACGCCAGACTTCGCCGGGCCCGGCTGCTGCCCACGGGCGCCGCCCCCGACCGACTGCAATTCCCCGGGCTGTCGATTGACCTGGGCCGCCACGAGGTGCGCCGCGATGAACGCCAAGTCCAGTTGACACCCACCGAGTTCGGGATCTTGTCGGCGCTGGCGCGCAACGCCGGCAGGGTGGTATCGCGGCCGCAACTCATCGCCGAGGTCTGGCGCCGCCGCGACCCCCATCAGGTTCACTCTCTGGACGCTCACCTGTATCGTCTCCGCCGCAAGATCCAGGGCAGCCCGGAGGGAGCCCAGTACATCCACGTGGTCATCAGCGCAGGCTACCGCTTCGAGTACCAACCGGGGCGTACGTCCTCGCCCAGCCACCAGCTGACCCTGGTTCGCTGACCCCCGCGCACTCCCGCTCGGCTCGGCTCGACCCCCGGATCCGAGTCCCACGCCCCGGTGCTCGGTCAGCTCCTCAGGGGTAAACCCCTCTGGCGGTGGAGGCCCGCGCCACCCTGCCGATCGCGATGGCATACGCGGCTTCGCGCAAGGAGATGTGATTGTGGGCGGCAAACCCCCAGACGTGGTCACTGGCTCGTAGCATCGCCCGCTCGAGCTGGGAGTTGATCTCCTCCTCGTCCCAGAAGAACGACTGCAGGTCCTGTACCCACTCGAAATACGATGCGGTCACACCCCCGCCGTTGGCAAGGATGTCCGGGACCACCACGATGCCGTCCTCGGCCAGAATCGCCTCCGCGCGCGGCGTCACGGGCCCGTTTGCCCCCTCCGCAACGATGCGCGCGCGCACCTGGGACGCATTGCCGGCATTGATGACACTCTCCACCGACGCCGGCACCAGCACCGTCACCGGTAGCGCCAGCAACTCCTCGCGGCTGAGCGAATCGCCGGGAACGCCTCCCCCCGTGAGATGGGCGCCCTCGCTCTTGAGTTGCTGCAAGCGCGCGATGTCAAGGCCCGCCTCGTTGTACCAGCCCCCGGTGTGGTCGGATACTGCGATCACCCGGCACCCGGCACCCGCCAGCATGCGCGCACAGGTGGCCCCAACGGTGCCGAAACCCTCCACCGCCACCGCCGCGCCGTCGAGGGTGAGGCCGGTGTTGCGGATGGTGTGCATCAGCACTGTCGCCAAGCCTCGTCCTGGAGCCTCCACTCGACCCAACGACCCGCCGGCCGCGATCGGCTTGCCAGTCACCGAGGCGGTCACCGAGAAGCCCTTGTGCATGGAGATCGTGTCCATCATCCACGCCATCACCTGGGGCCCGGTCCCGATGTCAGGCGCCGGGATGTCTCGCTCGGGCCCCAGCAGGAGTCCAATCTCGGTGGTGAAGCGACGAGTCAGCCGCTCCAGCTCCCGGGGGCTCAGTTGGGATGGGTCGACCTCCACCGCTCCGGCGGCTCCTCCAAACGGCAGCGACATCACCGCCGTCTTCCAGCTCATGAGCATGGCCTGGGCCTTGGTGCCCTGGACGCTGGCTTCGCGCTCGTAGCGAATGCCGCCTTTGGCGGGACCCCGCGCGATGCTGTGATGAACCCGGTAGCCGGTGTACACCTTCACCGCGCCGTCGTCGTGGACGACTGGGAAGTGCACCTGGAAGACCCGCTTGACCTCGCGCAGCACGGCGTGCAGGTCGTCGTCCAGGTGCAGGAAGTCAGCGGCCTGGTCGACGCGATGTTGGCCGGTGGCGTACAGGTCCTCGATCATGACCTCGCTCGCGGCTGCGCTCACCGCCTCAGTATATGGGCTGGCGAGCCGATGTGGGGGAGCCATCAGAGCGGTTGCGCAGGCCCTCCGGCGGCCTTGGTCGTGGAGGTCATTCGCCCACCGCGCGCGCACATGTGCAACAATCATGACAATCGACGTGGCGGCAAGCTGGATTTCACCAGCCCCACCACTTCCACAGATCGGCCCTGCATTGGTGGGGCCCCACAGTGCGGCGACAGAATTCGCCGTTGAAGACACGAGGAGATCGCAGATGCCCCGTACCACCAGAAGGACTGGCAGCAAGCGCACCACCGCGCGCACCGCCAGTCGCACGACTCACAAGCCTGCGGCGCGCAGGACCACCGCCAAGACCGCAACCCCACGGCGCACCACCGCGCGGCGCACCACACGAACCCCGGTGGCTCGCATGACACCGGCGGCACTCAACAAGAGCCTGGCGGCTCAGCTGAAGTCGCTGGAGAAGCGTCTGGGGGATATTGAGCGCAAGCTGGACGCGGCCACGACACGGGGGGCCACCGCGGTTCGTGTCACCGCCCGGAGGAGCACCGCGGCGGTGCGTCGCACCAGTCCCGCCGCGCGAGCGCGCAGGACCACCGCCAGCACAGCCGCTCCCAGGCGCCGCAGCACCGCCGCCGGCACGGCTGCTCCCAGGCGCCGCAGCACCGCCGCCAGCACGGCTGCCCCCAGGCGGCGCAGCACCACCGCCAGCACGGCAGCCCCCAGGCGGCGCAGCACCGCCGCCAGCACGGCAGCCCCCAGGCGGCGCAGCACCA
>JAKAWF010000248.1 GCA_021817025.1 bacterium | reverse complement strand
GGCCGATGACCTGGACTGACAAACGGGGTCCCCTCACGCATTCCAGAGGTCAGGCCAGCGACCCTAAAAAGGTATGTCGTCAGGGTCGATGTCGCCTGTGTCACTGGGCGGCACATATGGGTTCCTTGCCCTTAAGGCCCGGACCCAGGCGTCGAATCCCCTGGATGTGCGTTCGGTGATCAAGCCCCTCAATTCGTCGTCGCTCACGAAAGACTGCGCCACCAGCCTCTCTAGTAGTCGCGTCAACGCCACCCTCTCCTCTCGAGATGAAGGAGAAAGCACGGGGCGGAATTGCGCCAGCTGGCGCGGGAGGTCGGCGATCGCAGCCTTCAAGTCGGCCAATTGCGAGGCTACAGGGTTCTCTGGCTGACGGTCCTCAAGAGCAGCGATCCCAGCTACTGTGGAAATAAGCGACTCGGGTTTGTAGCTTTCCGCGAGTACAGCTTGGAATACGCCTCGAAGCGTCTCCTTCGCTCGCTCACCGTCCTCAAGCAGGATACCGGAGGATGCGTTGCCAACGGACACGGTTCGGTCGTGCTGGGTGTCGAACGGTAGCCTTGCTAGATCGTCGACGAGGAGCACTACCGGCTTCCCGAAACTGTGGGCAAAGGCAAGTTCATAGAACACGTTCGGATTCTGGCCGGTGAGGTCGGCCACAACCACGGCTGCATCGAGAATGGATTGCAGAATCTGAGTCGTGACATGCCCGGGCTTGGACTCTCGGTCCGCCCTCGTAACGCTAAGGCCAAAGCCACTCGCGAGGGGCGTGAGGATGTAGTCGAGAATTGTATCGGCGCGCTTGCGCTCGGGGCTATCGGGCTCGCCTATAGCGCAGATCACAAATACGGTGCCGGCCATCGAGCCCTCACTATAGCATCGCGCGCGAACGTCCGTGCCCTCACCGCCGCCACCTGCGACGCCGATGCGGCCAGATCGACTGACTAGTCGCCTGGTAGTGGTGGTATTGGAGACAGTCAGGTGACGCTTCCGGCTCCGGACACGGCGCGCCTGCCGATCCGTGGTCAGGCCGGCCCCTCACCCTGTAGTGTCTTCCCCGGTCCGCTAAGCCAGCGCGCTGGCAGCCGCCACTTTGCAGGTGCGGCTGCGGAGTCGATCCATTCCGGGCGGGTCGGCTGTGGCAAGGCCACCAAAGTCATGACCGGTCTTTGGGGCAGACGTGCCTCGGTGCCGGCCAGGGAGCCGAGGCGGTCTACGGCTCCCTGGCGGCTGACGAAGGGAGGCGCGCAGGAGATGGGGTGCCGCGAATGCTGTGGCTTACGCAAAGATACCACACATCGACGCTCGAGGCTTCGTAGGGGCGTTGGTAGCCGACAAGGCGGTCCGACGCACTTGTGCGAGAAGATGTCGGTATCAACGCTGATGACCTGCAGTTCTTCGTGGCCCCCAGTCAGCTGGGCTCGCCACCCCGAGCGCGATCCGTGATCACCTACGTCCCCACTCCAGCGGTTATCCGCGACGTCCGCTCCTCATGGTCGGAAGGCGAGGCCGAAGGGCTCTGAGCGACTTCATGACGCGCTTCGGCGTGGAGTGCCGTCATCGTGAACAACTGCCACGTCCCGACAACGCACCAGACCGCCAAAGCCGGTGGAGAAGCGAATATGAGATCGGCTTCCACACCCGTGTAGCCAGGCGTCCAGACGACTGCGACAGCCAAGCCAACAGACGCGGCAACCAGTGCCACAAATGCGATGACACGGAAGGGCCAAATGGCGCCCGCGATGCCGTGAGGCAGGCCTTCCACCGTACGGCGATATCTCTCATCTTCGAGCACGCCGGCAAACAGCGCCATACCCGCAAAGGTCGTCCCCAACGTACCAAGGCCAATTGCTGAGCTGGCCAGGAAGACAGGCACAGCACGGGTTCCTAAGGCCGTGTCGCCAGCGTACAGTGATGCTCCACCGATGAACGCAGCGAGTGTCGCTATCAAGTCATAGGACAGCACAAGCCACTTGATGCGCCACATGATCACGCCCCGTCCACGTTCTCAGCTTCCGGTTCGTCCAGTCCGCGCCTGAGTGTATCTTTCGTCGGGTTCCCGGCATCGTCTGGGTCCCCGATGAGTTGAACTGGTTGCCCGTCCTGCTTCTCCACCCATTTCACCAATTGCTGGAACTTGCTGACTGCGGTAGCTCTCCAGGTGCCGTACCCGAGTCTCGCGTGCTCAACTCCCTGGCGAATCAGCTGCGAGTTCGCGTCGATGCCGTGATCCGCGTTCTCAGGTACAGACGCCACTACTCGGGTCTTCGCGGCCCTGATGCCCGCAATGATCCGTTTGACCTCGGTCCTGTCCCCGTACGAGGGGTTTGGCTCCTCGAGGGTGAAGGAGATCTCGGTAATCCGGTCCACAGATTCTACCCATCGCTCCCACGGCAAGCCGAGGACAGCCACCTCGACTTGCCACCTCCAGCCCGCTGGAGCGGCTTCATTGAGAAGCGCCCGGAATGCGGACGCGAATCCGTACGGTTCGATCTGCCCAGGGCGTACTTGAAACGCGACTCGGCCTCTCGGGAAGTCGACGACGAAGCGAGACGTGTGGCCCTGGGTCTGCGCAACAGGGTGGAAGTCTAGGTTTACTTGGTCCCAGACGGTCGCAGGTTCGCCCGGCCTCTCGAACCCGATCTGCCCAAAGGTCAACTCGCCCTCAGCCTCCAGTGGCCCGACGTGCCAGCTTCGACCGTGGGACTCGACACCCGTTCCGCGACGCAGTGACTCCATGAGTGCTTCCTGCTCGCCATGGTAGAGGCCACCGCCCCCGACCGCCGAAATCATCGCGACGGCGACCCGCGGCGGTCCCGGATGCCTCGGCACGGCAACGAGGATACACCGCCCGAGTTCGAGTGTCGCTCCAAACAGATGTGCGGCTCACTGGTGTGATATTAGCCCTGGACGGCTCGTGCGACGCAAATGCGCGTGGAGCAGCTCCGAGGGTGACCAGAAGGCGACGTGTTCCCACTGTCACGATCATCGTGCCCGGTTACCGAAGCCTCGGGTCGCTGCCACAGGCAGCAGAAGGGCAGCGGAAGGCCGCTCAGGTAGCGTGAGCCGGGGCCGCCCAAGCGAAGACTGCGCCCTAGCACCTTCGGCGTGACCCAGGGTGCGCGAGACCACCACCAGCGGGATTCCCGCCCGAAGCCACCTGGCGCTGGCGGCGTGGCGGAGGTCGTGCGGGCAGAGCGGCGGCAGGCCGGCCCGCTGGCAGCAGAGGGCCAGGATCTCCCGGGCCCGGCGGTCCGAGAGCCGTTCCTGGCGGGAGCGGAAGAGGGGGGCGGAGCCGTTCCCCTCCCCCAGGCAGCCGAGCTCGGCCTCGAGCTAGCCCCGCACCCTGGGGCCGAGGGGTACCGCCCTCGTCCCGGTCTTGCCGGAGAAGTGGAGCAGCCCCTCCTGCTAGGAGGAGAGGTCGCAGCGCAGCAGCTCCGAGATCCGGGCCCCGGTCCCCAAAGGGAGCAGCAGGAGGAGCTGGGCCCTTGGGTCAGGGGCCGCCGCGACAGTCTGCAGGGACTGCTCCAGGGAGATCGCCTGGTGGGGATGGTGCGCGGGCACCGGCTGCACCCGAAGCCCCTCGGAGAGCCCCGGGCGGACCAGCCGGGAGCGCTCCAAAAAGCGCAGGAACTGGCGCAGGAAGAGGGTGCGGTGGTGGCGGGTACTGGGCGCCAGCCGGCTGAGGCTGGCCTCGTAGGAGAGGAGGGGGGCGAAGTCGAGGTCCAGGCCCTGTTTGACCCCCTCTCTTCGGCGAAGCGGATGAAGAAGAGCAGCACCCCCCGGTACTCCCGGCTGCTGCTCTGCCGGCCGGTGTTGGCGGCGAAGAGCACCACCAGCCCTCGCACGGTTAGGAGGTCCGGGGCCGAGATCGCCACCTCTTCTGAGTCCGGCCGCAGCCCGGCCGTGGGCCCCTGCTGGGCCGAAGCGGCCCCATCCCGGCGCCCTGGCGGACGCACGGGTCGACGGCCCCCCGGGGTGAAGGAGGCGTCGCGGAGGCGGGACCCGGCCGCCCGCAAAGTAGGGTGGGGGCCGGGCCCCAGATCGCGCGGCCCACCGGGCCGCGGGATCCCGGGTCCCGCAGGCATCAGCGGAGGTCGGGACCGGCGACGTAGCCGGGGTGAAGGCCCACGCCCCCGATCCGGCGGGTTGAGGGGCGCGAAGGTGGTCCAAATCACCCCCACCCGGCCTACACTCTCCCCCGATGCGGCTCTACGTCGGACTCACGCATCGGGACTGGTACCGCTTCCTCGCCCAGCACCCCGAGCTGGAGGAGGTGAACTTCTGGCGGCCCCGCTCCAAGGATGAGTTCCGGGCGCTGCAGCCGGGCGACCCCTTCCTCTTCAAACTCCACTACCCAGAGCGCGCCATCTGTGGGATGGGTTGGTTCGAGGGCTTTACCCGGCTCCCGATGCTGCTGGCCTGGAAGTCCTTTGGCGAGGGCAATGGCGCCGCCACCTACGAGGAATTCCTAGCCCGCCTCAGCTCCCTTCGCCAAGGGGAGCCGATCTCGGAGACCGAGGAGCTGGGCTGCGTCATGCTGCGCTCTCTGGTGATGTTTCCCCGGGAGGACTGGATCCAAGAGCCCTCCGACTGGGAGCGCAACATCGTCCAGGGTAAGGGCTACGACTCCGAGGGGGGCATCGGCCGACACCTCTGGGAGCAGGTGCTGGAGCGGCTGCCAGGGCCGCTGCTGCCCGCGGGGGAGCACCGGGAGGAGGAGGCGGTGCAGTTTGCCGAGGGGCGCTCGCGGCACCGGCTGGGGCAGGGAGCGTTTGCCGCTCTTGTGGCCAACGCGTACCAGCGCCGCTGCGCCTTCACCAGGGAACGGGTCATTCCCACCCTGGAGGCCTGCCACATCCGCCCCGCCGCGAGGGGTGGCAGCCACGCCGTGAGCAACGGCCTCCTACTCCGCTCCGATGTGCACCAGCTCTTCGACCTGGGGTACCTGGGGCTCCACCCCAAAACGCTCCAGATCCAGGCCAGCCCCCGACTGCAGCTGGAGTTCCAGAACGGGGTGGAGTACCGGGCGCTGGCGGGCCAAGTCCCCGTGCTGCCGGCGGCGATGGCGGACCGGCCGTCCCCGGCGCAGCTGGAGTGGCACATGGACGAGGTGTGGCGGCGGTAGGGTGAGGTGGCTGCGGACCTGGCGGCTGTGTGGCCGCGGAAGTGCCGAGACTCCGAGACGCTCCTCCCCGAAGAGAGCGTGGTCCCCAGGGTATTCAACCGTTCGGGGAAGCTGGGGCCTCCATTCGTTGAGGTGATGGAGGTGTGCCAAGGACGACCAGGTATCCGCCGGAGCGGGCGGTGAGACTAGTTCCGGGTCGGCGGCGAGGGCGGTGCCGGCAAGCGGGCGGCGTACCGGAGGCTGGCGATCCTGGAGCAGATGGGACTGATCCCCAGGGATCGCACGTCGTTCTGGCGGGCACCGTGGGGAAAACGGATGACCGCGTGAGGTCGTAGGGTCGGCGATGCGGCGGTGCTGCCGGCGAGGCTGTTCAGACTAGCTCCTCATCGGGTTGATGGTTACTCCCACCTGCCGCAACTTACCCTATCCCGCGGCCCGACAGAGTCGAGTCGCCGGGATGGGGCTTCCACCCCAGCCTGCGGGGACCCGCGGCTGGGGAGGGGGCTACC
>JAKAWF010000008.1 GCA_021817025.1 bacterium | reverse complement strand
ACCGCATAGCGGTTTGGTCCATGCGGTCAGCCGCGAGCCCCCACCCCATGGATCAAGGCGCTTCAGGCACCCAAGCGGGCTTCCAGCGCCTCGCGTGCGAGCTGGGAGACCGTCTTGCCCTCGTCGGCAGCCACCCTCGCGGCGCGCTCACGCACTGCTGCGGCCACTCGGAATGCGATTTGGGGTGACTGGGCAGCGGTGCCGGACAGAGAGGGACGGCCCCCCACCCGCCGGACTTCCTCGACGATCGCCTCGGCTGCGGCTGGAGTGAGCCGGGTGCCGTCGGCTAAACGGTATTCGTCGCGCTCAAGATCGATGTCCGACCCATTGGCGGCGTCGTTGCTGAGCTGGGATCCGCGTCGCTTCGTCATGATCTCTCCCTTCGATAGTGGACGGGCATTGCGTGCCGGTCCAACCTCACCGGAGCAGGGTCGCGGGACCCTTGGACTTCGACCGCCACAATCTCCAGCTCGCGCCCTCGCTCATCGGGGCCGACCCACGGCCAGCCTGGGCTGGCATGCGAGGTCGCAACACCTGTTGGCGACGTTCGCGCCATCACGAAGCGGGCCGAAGCCCTCCCGCCCCGGTGGCGACGTGCGGCCTTGGTGAACTTGATCTCCAACACTCACATTCTGTCAGACACCGGCGCTTATGTCAAACAGAACCTCCATCTGGCGGAGTTGCTGGAGGCGCTGTGGCTCAGCCCGAGGGAGCGGCCGGGGCCTCTCCGAAGAGGGCCGACATCGCCTGAGCGGCCTGCTTCTGCATGTCCTGGCTGACGTGCGAGGAGCGGTCCAGGGTGATCGCGATGTTGGCGTGGCCCGACATCTCCTGGGCGATCTTGGGACGGACCCCTTGGGCCAGAAGCAGGGTCGCCGCGGTGTGTCTCAGCTTGCGATTTGACCTCTGAGCGGGGGGAGGGAGCCTCGGCCGGACCGGACTGCTCCGCCTGCAGGGTGAGGTCAATGGCGTCGTTGGCAGCCAGGCGGAGTTGCGGTCAACTCCGTTTCGCTAGGAAGTTATCCAGGCTTGACGTTCCGCGCCCCATGAGAGCGGAACATCGCTCCGAGCACCAGGAGCCCCCACAGGAGGAACCATGGATCCCAGAGGTAGGCGTGCCACAGAAGCGCGAGGTGGTCGGCATGAGTGCCAGCACGAATGATCTGCGCTTCCACCAGTAATCCTACGACCGTGAGGACGAGACCGTACCCGGTCAGGATTGCCCCCTCGAGCCAGGCTAGGGTGTGCGTCAGTCCCCGCGTCGCGAGTGGACCGGAGCCGGTGACGGCCGCAAGGGGCAGCGCCGCAGCGACCACTTTGACCATGACGACGAGCCAGATCAACAGCGCCAGGCCAATCGCCTGGGAGGGTCCCGCCCTCTCGAACACGCCACCTACCGTATTCAGGAGCCGTGTGCCACCGGCGGCCCAATACGCACTGACGGCCGCGTAGCTCAACCCCACCACGCATGCCGCCCCAGCAGCTGCCAGCCCTCTGGCTCGTTGCCCCGATCGCCTCGGTGGCGGTCGAACTTCGCCAAGCACTCGCCCCCCTCCTGCCGACAGTGTTCGATGAACACTCGCACCTTGCCACAGGAGGGCTTCTCACTGTTGAGGGGGAAGCGGCGTCGGCTTCAGTTCACCTGGCGGTCAAGCCCTCACGAGCTCGTGCCGGCCCAAGACCGCAAGAGTCCGGGGACGGAGATCCGGCCCAAGAGTGGGTTTGGCAGACGCTCTGGAGTCGAAAAGGTCCCGGCAGCTTACGTCGGGAGAGAGACTCGGGGGGCTCCCGGCCTTCGATGGGCCGCCAGTGCCCGACCAGGGCGGGCCGAGGCAGTCCTCGTCGCCGCCCACGAGCGTCGGCAAGCTCGATCGCCGCCTACTTGCCGCTCGAGCGCGCCCATCGGCTCAACTCGGACAAGGCTGCGGCGTTGGTGGTGTCTTGACCGACCAGAGTCGCGATGTACAACTCCAGTGCGTCATCGACGGCCCGGCGATCGCCGGTGGCCAGCAGATCCAACATCAGCCCACGTGTGACCGCCAGTCCAAGGCGGGCTTGCGCCCGAGCGAGCCGTTCGGGCACCCCGTGGCGGCAAGCGAACTCGACCTCCGGCTCAATCCAGCTGTCTACGATGCCGTCGAGCAGAGGGAGCGCGTGGGGCCGGCCTTGAAGTGCCTGGCTGTAGAGTTCGAAGAACAAGCGCTCATGTGGCCACAGGGCGGGATCGGCCAACCGGTGCCAGAACCTGCGCATGATCTCGGCCGCAGGAGCGCTCCCGGTGTCAGCGACGATGTCGGCCAGGGCTGCTCGTTGGCGCGCTTCCACGGCGCGCACGACACCTACCAGGAGCCCCTCCTTCGAGCCGAAGTGGTAGATGAGCATCCGATGGCTGGTGCCCAGTGCCCCAGCGAGCTGGCGCAAGCTCGTGTCGCCCACGCCGTGGGCGGCCAGGTGGTCGGTTGTCCGCTCCAGGATTACGTCCCGGGGGCGGGATGGCGAGACGTCGAACTGCGCTGGCATGTACCACCTGGTACATTCGGTGACTGAGCCCAAGGTCGATTGTCATGGGTGGTTGGGCCCGAAAGAGTGAGAAAGTGGACCATGCACATCGAGACGTCAGTCGAAATCGACGCCAAGGCGGCGGACATCTGGAGTGTCCTGGCGGACGTCGAGCGCTGGCCTGAATGGACGGAGTCAGTCAGGGAGGTGCAGCGACTGGACATCGGTGACCTGACCGCAGGCAGCAAGGTGCGGCTGAAGCAGCCCCGGCTACCGGCCATGGTCTGGCAGGTCACCGAGACCGAACCCCCCACTTCGTTCTCATGGAGCGCCAGTCGGGGCGGCGTGACCACGACCGCTGGTCACTGGGTGCGTGCCGGACAGGACGGCACCGTCACCGTCACGATGAGCATCGACCAGCATGGTCCCATGGCTCGGATCCTCGGCCTCTTCACATCGGGCCTCACCCGGAGGTACCTAGACCTGGAGGCGCAGGGTCTCAAGCGACGCTGTGAAGCCTGACGACCGACTCCGCCGCCCTTGGCGTGCGCCGGTGGCCGGATCGGCAGGCGGGACGGGTCTGGGACGGCACGGTGGCGGTGCTCGGCGCCACCGTGAGTCCACGCGCTAACCGTCGTGCGGGAGGCCCCTTGTCACCGCTCGCGTTGGGGGTCGACCCTCAGCCCGGGGCAGACGGGCTGTCGCCCGAGACTCCTTGGCGTGTCGTTCTGGTTGGGCATCCCTCGTCACTGATTCCCTCCTGTGACTCACAGCGGGTTCGCCATCCACGCTGATACCCTGAATTGGATCGGCCACTCTGGGATCTGCCGGTGGCCACCAGGGAGAGCCAGGAGCTTTGTGATCTCCGCACCTTCCCGTCTGGTCGGCGCGGGACCCGCCGCGGTCTGGGTCCGCGACCTCCATAAGAGTTACGGCGAGGTCAAGGCCGTCCAGGGTTTGGATCTGCGAATCGAACGGGGACAGATAGTGGCGCTGCTGGGCCCCAACGGAGCCGGCAAGACCACCACCATGGAGATCATCGAGGGCCTCAAGCCGTTTGACTCGGGTGAGGTCCTGGTGCTGGGTTCGATGCCGTTGCAAGCGCGCCGGCGGGTGGGCGTGCAGCTGCAAGAGGGGGCCCTCTATGACGACCTCACCTGCGCCGAGACCATCCGCCTCTTTGGGCGCCTCTACGGCTTCGACACCGATCCCACCCGGCTCCTGCGTCTGGTCGACCTGGGGGAGATGCTCAACCGCCGCGCGTCGGCTCTCTCCGGGGGCCAGAAGCGAAGGCTGCAGATCGCGCTCACGCTGTGCAACGACCCGGAGCTGGTGGTCCTCGACGAGCCGACGACCGGACTCGACCCCCTCAGTCGCCGCCAGACCTGGGCTTTGATTGAGCGGCTCCACGACCAGGGGCGCACCGTGCTCCTCACCACCCATTACATCGAGGAGGCCGAGCGGCTAGCCGAGTTGGTGGTGATCATCGACCGCGGCCGGGTGGTGGCCGAAGGATCGCCAGCCCAGTTGGTGGCCGAGCTGGGAGCGGCTGCGAAGATCAGCCTGGCGGCACCCCCGCAGCCCGATCTGGCCCATCTTCCGGGTGTCCTCCGGGGACAGTGGAGCCAGGGGCGCTGGGAGCTGCAGACCAAGGAGGTGGGCGCCATCCTGGCGGCTTTGGGCCAGCAGCTGGGAGAGGCAGCTCTGCGCGACGTCACGGTGCGCCCGCCCAGCCTGGAGGACGTCTTCCTGAACAAGGCGGGCCGCCAGCTGGCTGGTGACGGCAGTTGATTCCCGACCCCGCTGGGCCAGGGCCCGAGCGTTTCGCCCGCCCTTTGGGGACCGGGCCCTGGATCCCGCTGGTCGCGCTCAGCATCGCCAACATCAAGATCCTCTACCGGAACCGACAGGTCCTGATCTTCAGCGTGCTGGTGCCGCTGCTCCTGATCGTCATCTTCGGGGGTCTTTTCCAGCGGAGTGCCCTGAATGTGGACATCGCGGCGCCTCCGCAATACGCCCGGATCCTCATCCGGGCGCTCCCGAAGGAGTCCTTCGACGTCCACTACGTCACGGTCTCCCAAGCGCGCCAGCACGTGCTCGACAACAGCGCGGCGTTCGCCCTGGTGGTGGGTGTGACAGTCCAGCCGCTGACTGTCCAGGTTTTCGAGAACTCCAGCAATGTGACCGAGAACGGATCGCTGACAGCGGCTGCTGCCGGGGCTGCCGGGGGTCTCAACCAGGCCCTCCTGCAGCGGACCCCGGCGGTCCAGACCATGGTGCAGACGATTCACGCGCCGGGTGGAATCAGTTCCGACTCCCTGGCCCAGACCAGCTACATAGCCTTCCTAGCTCCCGGAGTGCTGGCCTACGCGGTGCTGGAGGGGGGACTCTCGGCCGGGCTGCGCCTGGTGGGCGACCGTGAGCAGGGGACCCTGCGGCGCATCCGGGCGACGCCGACCCCAGTTTGGGTGTTTCTGGCCGCCAGCGTGCTGTCTCAGATAGTGCTGGTGGCGATCCAGATCGCCGTGCTACTCGGGGTGGGGCACCTGCTCTACGGGATCGGGATGGGGCCCTCCCCACTGCTCGTGCTCCTGCTGCTTCTGATCGGCTCCCTGTGCTTTCTGGCCGCCGGCTTCCTCGTCGCCGCCTTCTCCAGACGGGAGCAGGCGGCGATGGTGATCTCCAATCTGGCAACCATCACCAAGCTCTTCGTGGCGGGCATCTTCTACCCGCTCGCCGGGGCGCCCCTGTGGCTGCAGAAGCTCTCCATCGTGATGCCCCTCACGTACTTCAGCAATGGGCTGAGGGGGCTGATGGCGGAGGGGCAGACCCTGGCTCAGGTGACCCCCGACATTCTCGTCCTGCTGGCGGTGGGGGTCGCCACCCTTCTGGTCGCAGCCAGAACCTTCCGCTTCGAACCGTCCGGGCGGGGTTCCTGACCACCAGCACTGACGCCGGTCGTGTTCCAGTTTGAATTTGGGGCCAGCCGGGCCGTCCGCTCGGAATCCGCCACGAACCGTATTGGTCGCGGTGACCCTGCTCCCGGCCTCCCAGTGGATGCCGGGATTACTGCTGTCGGCCGCAGCGCCCGAATTGATCGTCCGTGAGCGGGCTGGGCGGCCGCCTTGAAGCGGTGAGTCAAGGCATGTCCTCGGGGAACTGCCGGGCAGGCCGAATCCAGTTCGCATCGCCCTACTGGCTGCCAGCGCCTCCCCGGCTCGACTCCGAACGGCGCGCCCGCAGACGGAGCGGCACCCCCGCGAAGCCGAAGTGCTCGCGGAGCTGGTTCTCCAGGTAGCGCGCGTAGCTGAAGTGGAGAAGATCGGGATCGTTGACGAACAGAGCGAAAGTTGGGACCCGGCTGCGGGACTGCACGGCATAGTAGAGATGCAGCCGCCGGCCGCCCCGTCCGCTGGGCGGTGGCCGCCGGTCGAGGGCCTCGCGGAAGAACTGGTTCAGTGCCGGGGTGGGAATCCGCAAAGCCCGGGCTCGGGCCAGCTCAAATGCGGCCGGCAGCAATTTCGCTATGCCGCGCCCGGTGGTCGCGCTGGTGAACAGGAATGGAGCTCCTGGGGCAAAGTCATAGGCGGACCTGAGCTCCTTGATCAGGCTCCGATCGCGGCGCTCGTCCGCTTCCTGCAGGTCCCACTTGTTCACCGCCACCAGAATGGCCGCTCCGGCCTCTCGGGCACGTCCCGCGATGTGGCGGTCCTGGGCGCGCAGGGGGCTGGTGGCGTCCACCACCAGGATGGCCACATCGGCGCGGTCCACCACCCGCAACGCCCGCAGCAGGCTGTAGTACTCGGCATCCTTGGTGGCCCCCGGCCGGCGCATGCCGGCCGTGTCCACCAACAGCACCTGCCCCTGAGGGGTGCTGAGCAGGGTGTCCACGGGATCGCGCGTGGTCCCCTCGACCGTGCTCACCAGGGAGCGGTCCTGGCCCAGCAGGGCATTGAGGATGGACGACTTCCCGACGTTGGGACGGCCCACGATGGCGCAGCGCAGCAGCTCGCTCTCCACGTCCGCGGCGGCCCCGAGGGAGGTTGCCGGGAGCTGCTCCAGGATCCGGTCCAGGAGGTCTCCGGTCCCCACCCCCGAAAGGGCGCTGATCTCCACCGGATCGCCCAGGCCGACAGCCAGAAACTCATGGCTCAGCAAGCGCTCGTCGCGCCCCTCGTGCTTGTTGCTGACCATGATCACCGGCTGGTGGGCCCGCCTCAGGATGTCGGCGACGTCCAGATCGGACGCCGTCAGCCCGGCCTTGGCGTCGCCAAGGAAGCAGATCACGTCGGCCTGCTCCAGGGCCACCTTGGCCTGGGCCTGAGTGTTGCCGGGCAGATCCCCCTCGGGGCTGTCCTTGGCCACCCGGTCGAGTCCGGCCGTGTCCACCACGGTGAAGCCTCTACCCCTCCACTCCACGGTCCCGTAGATACGGTCCCTGGTCAGTCCCGGCTGCTCCGAGACGATCGCCCGGCGCTCGCCGATGAGCCGGTTGAAGAGGGTCGACTTGCCGACATTGGGCCGCCCCACCAGCGCTACCACGGCCATGCCGTCGCGATTCAGCGGGGCCTCCGGGGTTTCCCGGCGATGCCGCCGGCCGGCGGCCGCACCCGGTCTCAGCTTGGGCTTGGCCATCTAGGCCACCACCCGAAGGTCAGAACCGGTCATCTCCGCCGGGACCGTCAGCCCCATCGCGCTGAGCAGAGTGGGCGCGACATCCCGCAGCCCCCCGTCGCGCAGTCGACCTTCTTGGCCGGTGATCACAACCGGGACCGGGTTGGAGGTGTGAGAGGTGACCGGGCCACCTGTGTGGGCGTCGATCATCTCCTCCGCGTTGCCGTGATCCGCGGTCAGCAGGAGCTGGTAGCCCGCGGTCTGGGCGGCCTCCACGAGCCGTCCCACGCACCCGTCCAGGAACTCCACCGCCGCGATCGTGGCCGCCAGGTTGCCGGTGTGGCCGACCATGTCGGCGTTGGCGTAATTGACCACGATCAGCGCGTCCTCACCCCGCTGGACGCGCTCCACCACCGCGTCCGTGATTCCGGCGGCGCTCATCTCCGGCTGGAGGTCGTAGGTGGCGACCTTGGAGGACGGGACCAGAAGTCGCTCCTCACCCGGGAAGGGCTCCTCCCGGCCTCCGTTCACGAAGTACGTCACGTGCGCGTACTTCTCCGTCTCGGCCAGGTGGAACTGGCGCAGTCCGGCTGTCGCCACCACCTCCGCCAGGGTGTTGGCGACTGGAGGCTTGGGAAAGGCCACCTCCACCGGTAGCAGGTCGTCGAAGTCGGTGAAGGTCACCACATCCAGGTCGCGCGGAAGATCGCCCCGATCGAACTCCTTGAAATTGGCGTCCGCCAGCGCGTGGCAGAGCTCACGTCCGCGATCCGGTCTGAAGTTGGAGTGGATGACCACGTCGCCCGCGGCGATCCCCACCACCTCGTCGCCCTCGGCCGCGATCGAGGCGGGCAGGATGAACTCGTCGGTGGTGCCGCCCGCATAGGACTCCTCGAGATACTGCACGGCGTCGGCCCTCCTCAACTCGGGCCGGCCCTGAAGGACGCGGAAGGCGCGCTCGAGGCGGTCCCAGCGGCGGTCCCTGTCCATCGCGTAATAGCGGCCGCTGACGCTCACCACTCGGCCGACGCCGATCTCGGCGAGCCGCTCGTTCAGCCACTCCAGGAAGCCGGCGCCGCTGCTCGGCGGAGTGTCGCGCCCGTCGGTGAAGGCATGCACCGCCACCCGCTCGAGCCCGCGCCGGCGCGCCATTTCACACAGTGCCAGCAGGTGCTTCTGATGGCTGTGCACCCCGCCCGGAGAGATCAGCCCGAGCAGGTGGAGGCGCGTGCCCCGCGCCCGGGCCAGGTCCACCGCGGCCGTCAGGACCTGGTTGCCGAAGAAGGATCCGTCGGCGATCGCAGCGTCGATCCGGGTCAGGTCCTGGAGCACGACGCGTCCCGCGCCGATGGTCAGGTGGCCCACCTCCGAGTTCCCCTGCTGGCCATCGGGGAGCCCCACCGCCAGCCCGTTGGCCGTCAGCAGCGCGTTCGGGTGGTCTCGAAGCAGGGCATCGAAGTTGGGCGTCGCCGCCTTGGCTATGGCATTCCCCGAGGAGCTCGGGCTGTAGCCCCAGCCGTCCAGAATGCACAGCACCGCCTTGCCCAGGTTCATGCCGCTCGTACAACTCCTAATCGATCGCCGACCGGGGGCTCGACCCCGGCAGCCGGCGGCGCCTCATCCGGGTGCCGACACCAGATCGCACCTCTGATCCTGGCCATCATGCCCAACCCGAGGCTGCCGCCGCGCTGGTGACCTCAGGCCCCCGCCGCGGCCACGATCGCGCAGAAGTCCGGGGCCCTGAGACTCGCGCCACCGACCAACGCCCCCGCGACTCCGGGAGCGGTGAGCAGACTGGGGGCCGATTCCGCGGTGACGCTCCCGCCGTAGAGGATGCGGACGGCGGGCTCCGGGCGCCCAGCAGCCTCAGCCACCACGCCGCGCAGAATCGCGGCTGCCATGCTGGCGTCAGCGGGCGTGGCCGCGACCCCGGTCCCGATCGCCCAGATCGGCTCATAGGCGATGGCGCAGCGAGCCACCAGGGCGGGATCAAGACCCAGGAGTCCCGCTCTGGCCTGGCGCAGCAGCACCTCCTCGGTACGGCCAGCCCGGCGCTGTTCCTCAGTCTCCCCCAGCGCGAGAATGGGGAGCATCCCAGCCGCCAGGACGGCATCCAGCTTCCGCCTGACCATCTCATCGGTCTCCGCGAACAGCTGACGCCGCTCGCTGTGGCCGACCAGGACGTACTGGCACAGCGGCGCCAGCATCCCGGTGGAGATCTCGCCGGTGAAGGCGCCGGCCGCCTCCCAGTGGCAGTTCTGCGCGCCCAGACTGACCCGTTCGTCCGCGGCGATCACCCCATGGACCGTCTCCAGGGCGGTGAAGGGAGGCAGGATCAGGACCTCGGCTCCCGGGTCGGCCGGCAGGCCGGCCAAGACCTCCCGAGCCAGCCGCCCCGCCTCGATCGCGGTCTCATGCATCTTCCAGTTGCCGGCCACCAGTGGCCGGGACCGCCTCTCACCTGCCATCGCCGGCTACCTCCCGGCCCGGGCTCGGGCGTCCATCAGCACGGCCACGCCGGGAAGTTCCACGCCCTCCAGGAACTCCAGCGTCGCCCCTCCCCCGGTGCTCACGTGGGTGAACCCCGCCGTCAGGCCCATGCCCTCAATGGCGGCCTGGAGGTCGCCCCCCCCGGTGACGCTGACCGCGGAGCTGCGAGCGATGGCCTGGGCCAGGCCGCGGGTGCCGCCGGCGAAGAGGGGATTCTCGAAGACCCCCAGTGGTCCGTTCCAGATCACGGTGCCCGCTCCCGCCACGATCTCCCCCCAACCGGACACGGTCGCGGGCCCCACATCGAGGATCATGTCCGCGTCCGGGATCTCGGCGACCGCGCACGTCCGCACCTCGGTAGCCACGGCGTCCAGGCCCGGGGCCACCACCACGTCGACCGGCAGCACGATCCTCACCGACCCGCCGCCGGCCCGGCCCAGGATTTCCCGAGCCTCGGCCACGAAGCCCTCCTCCGCCAGGGAACGGCCGACTCCCAGGCCCTCTGCCCGCAGGAAGGTGGCCGCCATGGCGCCGCCCAGGCAGAGCACGTCCACGCGGGGCAGGAGGTGATTGATCAGGCCGAGCTTGCCGCTCAATTTGCTGCCGCCCATGACCGCCACCAGAGGCCGGGCGGGATCCTCGAGGATGCGCCCCAACTGGCCCAGCTCCGCAGCCATCAGCCTCCCCGCATAGGCAGGGAGAAAGCGCGCGATGCCCTCGGTGGAAGCGTGAGCGCGATGGGCGGAGCCGAAGGCGTCGTCCACGTACAGATCCGCCAACCGGGACAGCTCCTGGGCGAAGCCCGGGTCGTTGGCCTCCTCCTCGGGGTGGAAGCGCAGGTTCTCCAGCATCATCACCTGGCCGGGCCGGAGTTTGCCAACGGCTTCCTCGACCACCGGTCCGACACAGTCGGGCACCCAGGCGACCTCGGCTCCCAGCAGCTCACCCAAATGTGCGGCCAGCGGCCTGGTGCTGAGCGCCGCCTGCACCCGGCCCTTCGGTCGTCCCAGATGGGTGGCCACGATCACAGCCGCCCCCTTGGCGATCAGCTCCCGGATCGTGGGCAGGCCCGCCCGCATCCGGGCGTCGTCGCGAATGCCGCCGTCCTCCAGGAGCGGAACGTTGAAGTCGACCCGCAGGAAGACCCGCTTGCCCAGGGCAGCCATCTCGTCCAGGCCCGCCCTCCGCTTCAGGGCCATCCCGCTCCCCTTGCTCAAGCCAGGTCCGCCGCCACCAGCTCCGCCAGGTCCGCGACGCGGCAGGAGTAGCCCCACTCGTTGTCGTACCACGCCAGCACCTTGAGCAGCCGGTCCCCGCTCATGAGGGTGAGGGGAGCGTCCAGGATGGAGGAGTTGGAGTTGCCGGCGTAGTCGATGGAGACCAGGGGCTCGTCCGCCACCGCCAGGATTCCTCGCAGCTCGCCGGCGGCGGCCGCACGCATCGCCTGGTTGACGTCTGCTGCCGAGGTGGCGGTGCTCAGCGTCACCGTCAGGTCCACCACGGACACGTTGGGCGTGGGCACCCTGATGGCCATCCCCTGGAACTTGCCCGCCAACTCCGGTAGCACCAGTGCCGCCGCCTTGGCGGCCCCGGTCGAGGTTGGGATCATCGACAGGGCCGCCGCGCGGGCCCGGCGGAGATCGCGGTGGGGAGCGTCGAGGAGCCGTTGATCGGAGGTGTAAGAGTGGATCGTGGTCATCACCCCGTTCTCGATCCCGAAGGTGTCGCTGAGGACCTTCGCCACCGGGGCCAGGCAGTTGGTGGTGCAGGAGGCGTTCGAGATGACGTGGTGCCGGGCCGGGTCGTAGCGCCCGTGATTGACCCCCATCACCACGGTGATGTCCTCGCCCTTGGCCGGAGCGGTGATGATCACCTTGCGAGCCCCGCCCTGGTCCAGATGCTGCCGGGCCTTGTCCGCGGCCGTGAAGAGACCTGAGGCCTCAAGCACCAACTCCACCCCCAGCTCCGACCAGGGCAGACTTGCGGGAGTCCTCTCGGCGAGCACCTTGATGGTTTGCCCGTCCACGATCAGCTCCCCCTCGCTCGCCTCGACCGGGCCTGGCCACGGGCCGATGATCGAGTCATGCCGGAGCAGATGGGCCAGGATCTCCGCACTGGTGATGTCGTTGACCGCCACCACCGCGAGCCCCTCCCGTCCCCGCAGCGCGCGCAGGACGTTGCGTCCGATCCTGCCGAAGCCGTTGATCCCGACCTTGACCGCCATACGCCCATCCTCCTGCCAAATCACCGCGGCCCCGATCCCGCCTGCGACCGCGAGTACCAGTCATCGCGAGTATAGGATCGCCCCGCCGTTCGCCTTCGACCGTGATCCCAGTTTGGGCGCGGTCTCGCCCCTGGCCTCCGTGCTCACCCCCGACGCGGCCCCAGGGGAATCACCGATGGCAGGGACCGCCTCCGCTCGGCGTCACCCGTCGCGGCCAAGGTCGCGGTGCCAGACCAGGCTCCGCACCCCGGCGCCGGTCAAGCGGCGGTGCAACTCCTCGGCCACCGCCACCGAGCGGTGGAATCCGCCCGTGCAGCCGATCGCGACTCGGACCACCAGCCGCCCGCTGGTCGTCCACGCCGGCAGCTGCGCCAGCACCATCTCCTCCACCCCGGCCATCAGCGTCTGGGCCAGCTCCTGACGGAGCACGAATTCCCGCACGCTGGGATCCAGACCGGAATGGAGTCTGAGAGCAGGTTCCCAGTACGGGTTCTGAAGGGCACGGGTGTCGACGCACCAGCTGTGATCAAGGGGAAGCCCGATCGGGAACCCGAAGGACTCCAGCACCACCAGCGGGCGAGCCTCAGGTTCCAGGAGCTGCGCCAGCGGCAGCTGGGCAAGCCGCCCGCGGAGTCGTTCGGGGTTGAGGTGGGTGGTGTCGATGACCAGTCTCGCCCGCAGGCGTGCCTGGGTCTGACGCCTGCGGCTCAGCTCCCAGCGGGCGATCACGTCACCGCAATCAGAGGGCCCGGGGACGGATGCCCAGGGCGGTCCCGACCGCGCCACGCACGCGAGGGGGCCCGCCTCCAGGTGGAGTAGCAGGGGCCAGTGGCCCAGAAGCTCCGGGTCCTGAGCCTTGGGATTGGGCTCTGTGCCGTCCCAGGCCTCGGCCGCGAAGCCCGCCTCCACCAGCCGGCCGACAGCCAGCTCCACGCCGGCCCCGGGGGGCCCGAACACCAAGACCGGAAGGAGGCCGCCGTCGCGACCCGCCATCAGAGCAGTTCCTTGATGGCTGAGGCCACCGGGCGAGTGACTCCAGGGACGGCAGTCAGCTCCTCCAGCGACGCTTGCTTGATCCCCGCCACCGACCCAAACCGGGTCAGCAACGCCTTCTTGCGCTTGGGACCTAGCCCCGTCACCTCATCCAGGCGGCTGTGCAGGCTCGCCTTCTGACGCCGCGATCGGTGCCTGGTGATCGCAAAGCGGTGGGCCTCGTCCCGCACCCGTTGCACCAGGAACAGCGCCGGGCTGCCCTCGGGCAGGTGGATCGGGTCTCCACCGCCAACCTGGTGCAGCTCCTCGAAACGCTTGGCCAGGCCGAAGTGCGGGGTGGACCCCAGCCCCAGCCGCTCCAGGGCGCGGTGCGCGAACGCCAGCTGGCCGGCGCCACCGTCCACGATCACCAGATCCGGCATCACCCCCAGGCCGGCCTCGCCCCCAGCACCCGAGAGATGGGTGAAGCGACGGGAGATCACCTCCTCCATGCTGGCGAAGTCATTGGGCCCCGTGACGGTGCGGATCGAGAAGATCCTGTAGTCGGAGACCTTGGGACGGGCATCCTCGAAAACCACCATCGAACCGACGCTCTGACTGCCCATGGTGTTGCTGATGTCGTAGCACTCTATCCGTCGGGGCTGGTCGGCCAGGCCCAGCCGAAGCTGGAGGTCGGCCAGCACCGCCTCGACCCGCCCCGAGTCGAAGTCCTGGGCGACCCTGGACTGGGTGAGCGCGGCCTCGGCGGTCTCCCCCGCCTGCCCCAGGAGATGGCGGAGGCTGCCGCGCCGGGGCACCCGGAGGTCGACCCGCCCCCCCCGGCGGCTCTGGAGGTAGGCACCCAGGACCTCGATGCCGGACGGCTGCTCGGGGACCAGCACCGCCCTGGGCACATGGGTGGAGCTGGCGTAGTGCTGGGCCAGGAAGCTCGCCAGCACCTCGTCGACGGCCACGTCGCCCACTCCCTCCAGCAGGTGTCGCTCCACCGCCTGCAGGCGGCCCTCACGCACCAGCATCACGACTCCCACCCCCTGCCCGCCCGCGGTGGCCAGCCCGATCAAGTCCACGTCCGCCCCCAGCCTGGGCGCGGTGACCTGCTCCTCGGTGAGCCTCTCCACCGCCCGGATCCGGTCGCGCAGGCTGGCCGCCAGCTCGAACTCGAGGCGCTCGCTGGCCCCGTCCATGGCCGCCTCGAGCCTGGCCCGCACCAGGCCCGTATGGCCGGAGAGGAAGGCCGCGGCGTCGTCCAGGAGCAGCTGGTGGGCGGCTGGCGAAATCCGGCCCTCGCACGGCCCCGCGCAGATTCCCATGTGGTAGTCGAGACAGACCCGGCCCCGCCGGAACACCGGGTCGGCGCAACCCCGGAACGGGACTGCGGCGCGCAGCTCCCGCACCGACCGCCGGATGCCCTTCGAGTCCGTGTAGGGCCCGAAGTAGCGGCCGCCGTCAGCACCCAGACGGCGCGTGAACCCGGGCCTGGGATAGGCGGCCAGCCGCTCCGCCATCGCCGCTGGGAGCTCCTCCCCGGCCGGTCCCTGGGATGGCGGGATGTGGAAGTACAGGTAGCTCTTGTCATCGCGAAGGCGCACGTTGAAGCGAGGGTGGTGGCGTTTGATCAGGGTGTTCTCCAGGATCAGCGCCTCCTGCTCCGTCCCGGTCGCCACCACCTCGAAGTCGAAGCTGGACTCCACCAGCCGCCGGATGCGAGCGGGGTGGGCCTGCGGGGCCACGAAGTAGCTGCGCAGGCGGTCCTTCAGGTTGGCCGACTTGCCCACGTAGGCGACCTGGGCGGACGCGCTACGGAAGAGATACACCCCCGGGCCCTGGGGCACCGCTGCCAGCCGCGCCCGCAGCAGCTCCGGGTCCTGGAGCAGCGATCCCGCCGCCGCGCCGGAGCCTGGCCTCAGCGGCACGGCGGCCGGACCGGCCGGCGAGGAGTCCGCCCCTGCAAGCGTCACCCCCCAAGCCTAGTGAATGCCCAGGATTCCCAGGGTCATCGCCACCACCAGGAGCGCGGTCAGCACCCCCAGCAGCACGACGCCGGCGATGCACCCCACCCGCTGCCACCCCTGGAACGTGGAGGGCCGCTGGGGGCCGCTCACACCGCCAGCTCCGTCGGCAGCGCTGCCCGCCGGGGCCTGAGGAGAGGGCGCAGAAAGCTGCCGGTGGCCGAGCCCCGATTCTTGGCCACGGCCTCGGGAGTCCCCTCGGCCACCAGCTGACCGCCCCCGTCCCCGCCCTCGGGCCCCAGGTCCACCAGCCAGTCCGCCGACTTCAGGACGTCCAGGTTGTGCTCGATCACGACCACCGTGTTGCCCTGGTCCACCAGCCGGTGCAGGACCTCCAGCAGCCGCCCCACGTCATCGAAGTGGAGGCCGGTGGTGGGCTCGTCCAGGATGTAGAGGGTCCGCCCCGTGCTCCGCCGCGACAGCTCGGTGGCGAGCTTGACCCGCTGCGCTTCGCCACCGCTCAGCTGGGTGGCCGGCTGGCCCAGATGGACGTAGCCCAGCCCCACGTCGGTGAGGGTCTGGAGCTTGCGGGCGATCCCGGGCTGATTGCGGAACAGCTCCAGCGCCTCCGCGACCGAGAGCGCCAGCACGTCGGCGATGGAGTGGCCCTTGAAGCGCACCTCGAGCACCTCCTGGGTGTAGCGCTGGCCCTTGCAGACCTCGCAGGTCACATAGATGTCGGGCAGGAAGTGCATCTCGATCTTGATCAGGCCGTCGCCCTCGCAGGCCTCGCAGCGGCCGCCGCGAACGTTGAAGGAGAACCGTCCCGGGCGGTAGCCTCGGACCCTGGCCTCCGGCAGCTGCGCGAAGAGCTCCCTGATGGGCGTGAACAACCCGGTGTAGGTGGCGGGGTTGCTGCGCGGGGTCCGCCCGATGGGCGCCTGGTCGACATCGACAACCTTGTCGAGCTGCTCCAGCCCCACGATCCCGCGATGGGCGGCGGGACGCTGCTTGGCGGAATAGAAAAACTGGGCGCAGCGGCGGTACAGGATGTCGTTGATGAGAGTGCTCTTGCCGGAGCCGCTCACCCCCGAAACCCCCACCAAGCATCCCAATGGGATCGCCACGTTCAGATCCTTGAGGTTGTTGGCTCTCGCCCCTTGGACCAAGAGCCTTCCCCGGGCCGACCGGCGCCGCTCGGGGACGGGTATCGATCTCCGGCCGGTCAGGTACTGACCGGTCACCGACTCCGGACTCGCCATCACGTCCTCGACGGACCCGGCCGCCACCACCAGGCCACCGTGCTCGCCCGCGCCAGGTCCCATGTCCACCACGAAGTCAGCGCTCCGGATGGTCTCCTCGTCGTGCTCCACCACCACCACGGTGTTGCCCAGGTCGCGGAGCCGGAACAGCGTCGCCAGGAGCTTGGTGTTGTCGCGCTGGTGGAGGCCGATGCTGGGCTCGTCGAGGATGTAGAGGACACCGGTCAGCCGGCTCCCAATCTGGGTCGCCAGTCGGATCCGCTGAGCCTCGCCACCCGAGAGCGACGCCGCGGAGCGATCCAAGGTCAGGTACTGGAGGCCGACATCGCAGAGGAAGCCCAGCCGCTCCCTGATCTCCTTCAGCACCCGACGGGCGATCTCCTGCTCCCTCGGGGGCAGCTCCCACCCCTCCAGCGCCAGCAGGGAGCGGTCCACCGGGAGGGCGCAGAAATCCGTGATCCCGACGCCGGCCACGGTCACCGCCAGAAACTCCGGGCGCAGCCGCTGTCCGTGGCAGGCAGGGCAGGGGCGTTGCATCATCAGCTTCTCGATCGACTCCTTCACCGCCTCCGACTCGGTCTCCCGATAGCGTCTCTCCAGGTTGGGGATCACACCCTCGAACTTGGCCATGTAGTGGTGGACCCGGCCCCGGCTGGTGCGCATGGTCATGGGCACCGTCTGCCCCGGCTTGAGGCCGTACAGGAGCAGGTCCTGCTGGGCCTGGGTGAGCTTGCGCCAGGGACGGTCGAGGGGGATTCGGTGCTCCCGGGCCACCGCTTGGACGAGCTCGTCCATCCACTGCTGGGCCGGGCCCCAGCTCCAGCCGGAGACGGCCCCCTGGCTGATCGAGCGCTCGGGGTCGGTGATCAGAGCCTCGGGGTCAACCTCCAGCTTGGCCCCCAGCCCGGTGCAGTCCGGGCAGGCCCCGTGGGGATTGTTGAACGAGAAGTTGCGCGGCTGCGGCTCCTCCATCGAGATCCCGTCGTAGACGCAGGCGAAGCGCTGCGAGAAGAGCATGTCGGCCATCTTGGCCCCGGGTTCGGCCGCCGCCACCACCACCGTGCCGCCGGAGAGCCCGGCCGCCTGCTCGCACGACTCCCGGAGCCGGGAGATGGCGGCCGGGTCGACCATGAGTCGGTCCACCACGATTTCGATGTCGTGCTTGTAGCGCTTGTCGAGCGCCGGCACCTGGTCCAGCTCATGGACCACGCCGTCCACCCGCACCCGGACGTAGCCCTGGCGCCGGGCGGCCTCGACGATCGCCTGGTGCTCGCCCTTGCGACCCTGGACCATCGGGGCCAGGATCAGGATCCTCTCCCCCTCCGGCAGCTGGGCCACCTGGTCGGCGATCTGCTCGACCGTCTGGCGGGAGATCTCGCGCCCGCACTTCGGGCAGTGGGGATGGCCCACCCGGGCGTAGAGCAGGCGCAGGTAGTCGTAGACCTCGGTCACCGTGCCCACCGTCGAGCGCGGGTTGCGGCCCGCGCCCTTCTGGTCGATGGATATGGCCGGGGAGAGCCCGTCGATGTGGTCGACATCGGGCTTCTCCATCTGGCCCAGGAACTGCCTGGCATAGGCCGACAGCGACTCCACGTAGCGGCGCTGGCCCTCCGCGTAGATGGTGTCGAAGGCGAGCGACGACTTGCCCGAGCCGCTGAGGCCCGTGATCACGGTCAACCGGTCCCGGGGGATGTCGATGTCCACATCTCGGAGGTTGTGCTCGCGCGCGCCCCGCACCGATACGAATGCCTGCGCCATGGAGAAGAGCGTAGCTGGTGGCGTCGGGGAGGCGCCCCGGCAACCTGCGAGACTGGGCCCCGATGCCCAGCAGCTTCGACACCGCACCTGGGGCGCCAAGATTGCAGCGCTGGCCATCGATGATCAGCCTGGCTGAGCAGATCCGCCGCGGCCGGATCTCCCCCACCGAGGCCACCCAGGAGTCGCTCCGGCGGATCGGTCGGCTGAACCCCCTCCTCAACGCCTTCGTGAGCGTCGGCTCCGCCCCCGCTCTGGCCCAGGCCGCGGAGTCCGAGGCCCGTCTGGGCCGAGGCGAGGGCCGGCCGCTGGAGGGAGTTCCGCTGGCGATCAAGGACAACACCGCGGCGGCCGGCTTCCCCACCACCAGGGGGTCGAGGGCCAGCGGCCCGGAGGTCGAGACCGCCGACGCCGAGGTCGTCTCCCGGCTGCGCCGGGCCGGCGCGGTCATCATCGGCAAGACCAACCTCCCCGAGTTCGGGGCGATACCGGTGACCGAGAGCGACCGCCTCGGTCCGTGCCTCAACCCCTGGGACCGGCGCCTCACCCCGGGCGGGTCCAGTGGAGGATCAGCGGTCGCCGTCGCCGCCGGCATGGTCCCCGCCGCCCACGGCAACGACGGTGGCGGCAGCCTGCGGATCCCCGCCTCCTGCTGCGGGGTCTTCGGCCTCAAGCCGTCGCGGGGCAGGATCTCATTGAGCCCCGGGCCGGGGGACGCGATGGCGGGGTTGGTCAGCCCCGGCTTCCTGACCATCACCGTCGCCGACATGGCGGAGCTGCTGGACCAGACCGCGGGCCCGGCCCCCGGCGACCCCTATTTCGCGCCCTCCCCGCAGCCCCGGTTCACGGCGGCGCTCGCTCGCCCCGGGCCCCGCCTGCGGATCGGCTGGACCACCCTCCCCCCGGTCCCGGCGGTGGTCGACCAGCGCTGCCAGGCGGCGGTCGTGGCGGCCGCCGAGATCCTCGAGGCACTGGGCCACCAGGTGGCTCAGGTCGACCCGAGATGGCAGCGCGAGGGACTGGCCCTGGACTTCCGGACCGTCTGGGCGGCCGGAATGCACGCGAATCTCCTGAGCCTCGATCTGCCGGCCGGGGCCAAGCCCCGTGTGGAGGCCCATGTAGCGGCTCTGGGCGAGCTCGGGGCGCGCACTCGAAGCGGCGACCTGCTGCTGGCCCAGGCGCGCCTGCAGCTGTATGCGCGGGAGGTCGCCGCCCTGTGGCAGCGGTGGGATCTGATCCTCACCCCCACCCTTGCCCGCCTGCCCCTGGAGATGGGCGAGCTCTTCCGGGATGCCGGGCGCGACCCCATGAGCCCGCTGGCCGTCGCGGACTCGTTCACGCCCTTCACACCCCTGTTCAACATCACGGGACAGCCCGCGGCCTCCCTCCCAACCCACTGGGAGGGTGAGGTGCCGGTTGGGGTCCAGCTGGTGGGTCGGCTCTACGGCGAGGCCACGCTGCTCTCAGTTTGCCGGGAGTTGGAGCAGGCGACTGACTGGCCGCGCCGAGCCCCGGGGGAGCCGTTGCCGAGGTAGGCATTCCTGATGGGGACCATCGCGGCCCGGGTGGTCTGATCCCCGTTCGGGTCGGGAGGCTCCGGGACAGTCCCGGAGCCCGCTCCATCGCGGTCAGGGAAGGCCGCTCCCGGTCTCCCGTCCGCTTTCCGGTCGTTTCCAGTCTCCGCCGCGCTCGCGTCCACTCGCCCGGTCTTCAGTTGTCAGCGCGGTGGTGGCCGGGCGTGTTTCGCACCGGGCCAAGTGCCGCTACCCGGCGCTCATCCGTGGGCACGCGTCGAACTGGTGGGAACGGTTCGCGAACGCTCAGACCAGCTTCGCCTCCAGGAAGATGTCGATGCCCTTGAGCGCCTTCGACATCGGGCAGTTCACCTTGGCGGCGTGCGCGTACTCCAGGAACTTCGCCTCCTCGAGCCCGGGGAGGTCCGCCACGGTGGTGAGGTCGATGCGGGTGACGTGATAGCCATCCTGGCCGTGGTCGAGATGGACCGCGGCGGCGGTCTCCATGCTCTTGGGCTCGTGCCCCGCCTGCTTCAGAGCGACCGACAGCGCCATGGTGAAGCAGCTCGCATGCGCGGACGCGAGCAGCTCCTCGGCGTTGGTGCCGGGCTCGGAATCGAACCGTGACTTGAGCGAGTAGGTGGCCGTGAACGCCCCGCTCTCAGGGTGGATGGTGCCACCGCCGCCGGCGTTGTTGGGCGCCCAGCCCACCCTGGAAGTCCTGACGATCATCCCTGCTCCTCCTGAACGGTGTGGGACTATACCCAAACTCCCTCCGAAGAGTAGCGGACTTGCGGCTGGTCCCGCGATTGGCTGCCGGTGTGGGTACGGTCAGGCTGGCGCGGGCGCTCGCCGGCGGCCGCAACCCCGGTGGGTGGCGACGGGGCCGGTCCCGGTCACTGTGGCCAATCCGGACCAACGTGAGCCAGTGGTCTTCCTGGATCCACCAGCGCTGACACGTGGCAGCGGGACAGGTGGTAACGTGCGGGCATGGCGCAGCTCACGACCGCCAGCGTCGAGGCAGCCTGCTGCACCCCTGCCGACACCGCCCCCAAGGCGGTGGAGGAGCCCGACGACACCCGGCTCGCGCTCATGGCCAAGGCGCTGGGGCATCCGGTTCGGATCCGCATCCTGCGGCTGCTGCTGGAGCGCCGTTCCTGCATGACCGGCGAGATGGTGGCCCAGCTCCCGCTGGCCCAGTCGACGGTCTCCGAGCACCTGCGGGTCCTCCGCGAGGCTGGCCTGATCCAGGGTGAGATCGAGGGGCCGCGCACCTCCTATTGCGTGTCGGCCGCCGGGCTCGCGGCCCTCAGGGCCGGGATCTCGTCCCTCTGATCTGAGCTCGCGGGCCGGTCGTATCTCTGCCCGCGCGCGGCCTCGGCGGTGGGCCCGCGACGCCGCTCCGGCGCCCTGCCAAGTAATGCCCCGGATCCAGGACATAATCGAATATCGTCGATGTGCGATATACTCCTCCGGGATCCTCGATGTCTCAAGGTGGGTTCAGGAGTTGACTGTGGAAGTTCAGGTGTTCGATCCGGCGATGTGCTGCTCGACCGGCGTTTGCGGCCCGGCGGTGGACCCCGCTCTGGCTCGCTTCGCCAGTGATCTGGAGTGGCTGGCCGGCCAGGGAGCCAGCGTGACCAGATTCAACCTCAGCCAGGAGCCAGGGGCGTTCGTCTCCTCGCCCCCGGTCGCTCAGCTGCTGCAGCTGTCCGGGGAGGCCGCCCTGCCGGTGGTGATGGTGGCCGGTGCGGTGAGGTCGTCGGGGCGGTACCCGGAGAGGAGGGAGCTGGCCGCGTGGGCGGGCATCGACATCGGTCCCCAAGCGGCCGCGCGCGTCCGGGCGCCCCTGGTCGCGGTCGCGGTGGCCGCCGCCCAGCCCTGCTGCGGGGGCGACTCCCAGCAATCCGGCTGCTGCTGATGCGGGTCTGATGCTGGCTGCCATTCTCGACAACCCGGCCCGCTACCTGTTCTTCACGGGCAAGGGCGGCGGCGGCAAGACCTCCCTCTCCTGCTCGGTGGCGCTGACGCTCGCCGATCGCGGCCGCAAGGTTCTTCTGGTCAGCACCGATCCCGCGTCCAATCTGAGCGAGGTGCTCGGCACCGAGCTCGGGGGCGAGCCCCGCCCGGTGGCGGGCGCGGAGCGGCTCTGGGCGCTCGACATCGACCCGATGGCGGCCGCCGCCGCCTATCGGCAGCGGGTGGTCGGGCCCTACCGGGGCATCCTTCCCGACGCGGTGGTGGCGGGGATCGAGGAGCAGCTGTCGGGCTCGTGCACGGTGGAGATCGCCGCCTTTGATCAGTTCACCGGCCTGCTGGCCGACCCGGGTGAGTTCGATCACATCATCTTCGACACCGCTCCCACCGGCCACACCCTGCGGATGCTGGCCCTCCCTGGCGCCTGGACCAGCTACCTCGACACCACCGAGCTTGGCGTCACCTGCGTGGGCCCACTCTCGGGCCTGACTCAGCAGCGGGTCCGCTACCGGGAGGCGCTGACCGTCCTCTCGGACCCCTCCCTGGCCACGCTGGTGCTGGTCACCCGCCCGGAGCAGGGAGCGCTCGCGGAGGCGTCCAGAGCCAGCTCGGAGCTGGCGGACACCGGCCTGCGCAACCAACTCCTGGTCGTGAATGGGGTCTACCGCGAGGGCCCGGGCGCGGTCATCGCCGACCCGGTCGCGGCCGCCTTAGCCCAGCGCCAGGACACCGCCATGGCGGCCGTCCCGGCCAACCTCGCTGGCCTGCGCCGGGAGGCGGTGCCCCTGCTCGACACTCCTCCGCTCGGGATCGCCGGTCTGCGCCGGCTGCTGGAGGCGCGAGCGCCGTCTGGAGACCCCCAAGCGCCGCTTCCTCGGGCCCTGTCCGACGGATCCCAGCTCGATCTGGCCGCCTTCGTCGACGACATCGCGCGCCAGGGCCGAGGCCTGGTCATGACCATGGGCAAGGGGGGCGTCGGCAAGACCACGGTGGCGGCCGCGATCGCGGTCTCACTGGCCCGGCGCGGTGTTCCGGTCAGGCTCTCCACCACCGATCCCGCCGCCCACCTGAGCCAGGCCCTGGGAGACCCAGCGCAGCTCCCGGCCAACCTCAGCGTGGAGCGCATCGATCCGACCGGAGCGACCGCCGCTTACACCCAGGAGGTGCTGGCGACGACGGGCACTGGCCTGGAGGCCTCCGCTCGCGCCGTGCTGGTGGGGGACCTCCGCTCGCCCTGCACCGAGGAGGTAGCGGTCTTCAGGGCCTTCGCCGCCACCGTGGCCCGTGCCCAGAACGGCGTGGTGGTGCTGGACACCGCCCCCAGCGGCCACACGCTGCTACTGCTCGATGCGGCCCGCAGCTTCCAGCGCGAGGTCAGTCGCCAGTCGTCTCACGTTCCCCCCGAGGTGGAAGCTCCGCTCGACCGGCTGAAGGATCCGGAATTCACCGTTACTCCCCAAGTTGGCCAACGTCGGCCAAAGTGGAAATCTCTTCCCCCAGGCGTGTGAGACTGGGTTGTCGCCCCCGTAGCGGCGCAGGGGCATGGGAGCCGCTAATGGGGGCATGCGGCGAGCCTGGAGTCACCACCTGCTCGTCGACCATGGCGAGAGGCGTAACCAGGATCCCCACATCTGGTGGGTACTCCGGTTAAATGGATAGCCCTTCCGCCCGGATAGGCGGCCCTGTGGCGGTGGTGGCGTGGCAGACATCCCCGCCGATCGGTGCCGAGGGGCTGATGACGCTGCTGGGATCCGAACCGGCCCTGGACACGCGCGCGCTGGCGAGGTGATGTCGGGGCGCCCATCCCCAGAGCGGTGGTCCGCTCCGGCGCGGAGGCACGCCAGGCTCGCGCCGCCGGCCTAGCCCAGCCCCCAGTTTCCTTTCCGCCCGCCTGGTGGCGCCTCGACACGAGGCAGAGGGCGCAGCTCCAGGCCCGCCGCCCACAGACCACCGGGGGCGAGCGCGACCGCCCAGGTCGCCTTCAGACTGACTCCCTGGTACATGGCCTCCACTCCCTTCAGGGTGCTCCCCTGGGCCAGCAGGGCGGTGGACTCCACCCTGGCGTCGCCATCGGGAGCGATGGCCAGCGCCGATCGGGCGCCCGGTTGCTCCACCACCCACCCGGTGGCGGTCTTGCGGGCTCGCACCAGATCGGCCTTCCGGCCCGGCGCCAATGGGCAACTTCGCACCTCGACCGTGAGGCCGCCCTGCCAAGGGGTCTCCCCGGCCTCCACGGAGTACGCGACCAGCAGGCCCTGGGGACCGACTCGAATCTGCTTGCGCAGGACCATCCGTTCGTCCTGCCACCAGAGATCGATCCCCATCGGCCCCACCCGGTACTGATACGGCTGGTCGAGCCAGCGGCCGCCGAGCGAGTCGCGCAGAGCCCCGATCTCGACCCCGTCAAACTCCAACCCGGCGCTCCCAGCCACAGCGGGCGCGGCCAGAGGCGCCAGCTCCAGCTCTGACTCGGGATCCGAGGGCTCCTCCTCTGGAAGGTGATAGGACTCCCGGTGCCTGCCCATCACCGCGGTCAGGTTGGCCTCGCCCTCCCAGCTGACCAGCTCCACCACCTGGCCGCCCAGGTGCGGGGACACGGTCGCGTACCCCCAGGGGGCCCGCAGACGGACCTCGTCGAACCCGTCCGCATCAAAGTCCCCCACCTCGACTCCGAAGTCAGAGTGGCTGCCCATGGCAATGGCCGCCCGGCGCTCCGCCCGCACCAGGTGCTGCCAGAGCGCCAGACGCAGGAACGTCAGGTAGGCGCCCCCGAACGTCCCGTGCCAGTAGGCACAGTTGCACTGGGCCAGGTGGAGCTCCTCCACCGCCTCCGCCGGGCTCCCGGCCAGCTCCACCTGGCGACTCACCCGGAGCATCGCCTGGTGGAGGCGGGCCACCTCGGGGTACTTGGCCAAGAAGCCCTGCCAGGGAGCGCCGCGCAGGTAGGGGAGCAGCTCCATCGGGTCGGCCCGGCGCAGCCGGCTGAGGGCGCCCTCGAGGTGGCGTCGCGCCGGGGTCGGCAGCGCCCAGACCATCATCTCGTCGTAGCTGCAGGAGGGGACGTGGACGCGGCCCGCGGGCGGCTGGGTCGCAGCAGCACCCAGCTGGACGGCCTGAACCCGACCCTGGTCCTGGGCCGCCTCCAGGGCCGTGAGGAACCGCTCCAGCCAGCCGCGCTGGTACACCTGCCGGTAGGTGCGGGGCCACTCGCCGAACTTCTCCCCATCGTCCGCATAGACCATCAGCCCCCCCGGCCGGGTCCGCTCCAGCTCCGCCAGGACCGCGTCGGGGTGACCGTAGGGGATCAGGTAGCGAAGCTGCCTGCTGGCGACGAAGAGGCGCACCGTCTCGCCCTCGAAATCAGTCAACCAGGACCGGTCCAGCTCCTCCTGGGGTATTCCCACCGCCCGCAGGCCGGAGTCGTCGATGACCGTGTACTCGACCCCGGACTGGGCCAGGGTGCGAGCCAGCTCCGGTTCCCAGACCCTCTCGGTCAGCCACAGACCCCGCGCCTCGGCTTGGTAGGCAGTGCGCAGGTGTGCCGACATGCGCTGGATCTGGGCACCCCGGTCGCGCTCCGGGATCGAGGCCAGGATGGGCTCCTCCATGCCCCCGGTCAGGAGTTCGACCTGGCCCGCTGCCACCAGCCGACCCAGGAGCTCCGGCACCGCTGGCGAGTTGGCCTCCAGCCAGCGCAGCAGGCAGCCGGAGTAATGGAGGGTCCAGGGAACCTGCGGGTGGGTGGCGATGGTCTCCAGGAAGGGCAGATAGCAACGGCTGGTGGCATGTCGCATCACCTGCTCCAGATTGCCCACAGGCTGATGGAAATGGACCACCAGCGCCAGCGATCTGGTCGCCTCAGGCACGCCGCATCAGGACCAGCAGGGAGCGGGCCGCGACCGGTATCGCCTCCCCGGAGTGGAATTCCGGCGTCGGGACGGGAATCAGGGGGTCGGCGGTGCTTACCTCCAGCCGCCAGCCATCCCCCCACTCGATGCTCGGCAGCCGGAATTCCACCAGCTCGCTGTGGGCGTTGAACAGGATGCAGAGGCTCGCCCCCCGGAGGGCGTGGCCCCGGCTGTCGGTGGAGACTAAGGCCTGGCCGTTGAGAAACACGGCCACCGACTTCACGAATCCCTGCCCCCACTCCTCGTCGGTCATCTCCACCCCCTGGGGAGTGAACCAGCCGATGTCGGACACCCCCTGGCCGTGCAGGGGCACGCCCTCGAACCAGCGCCGCCGGCGCAGCACCCGGTGGTCGTGGCGCAGGCGCACCATCTGGCGGGTGAACTCGAGCAGGCTGGAGTTGGCGGCAGCCAGCGACCAGTCCACCCAGGAGATCTCGTTGTCCTGGCAGTAGGCGTTGTTGTTGCCTCCCTGAGTGCGGCCGAACTCGTCGCCGGCGAGCAGCATTGGCACTCCCTGCGAGAGCATCAGGGTGGCCAGGAAATTGCGCTGCTGCTGCCCCCTCAGGGCCTCGATCTGGGGGTCCTGAGTCTCCCCTTCGGCTCCGCAGTTCCAGGAGCGGTTGTCGTCGGTGCCATCCTGGTTGTCGTCGCCGTTGGCTTGGTTGTGCTTGTCGTTGTAGGTGACCATGTCTCGCAGCGTGAAGCCATCGTGGCAGGTCACGAAGTTCAGGCTGGCGAAGGGCCGGCGGCCGTTGGAGGCGTAGAGGTCCGAGCTGCCGGTGAGCCGGTAGGCGAACTCGGCCACGCCCCGCTCGGCACCGCGCCAGTAGTCCCTGACAGTGTCTCGGTACTTGCCGTTCCACTCCGACCACAGAGGCGGGAAGTTGCCCACCTGATAGCCGCCCTCGCCCACGTCCCACGGCTCCGCTATGAGCTTCACCTGGTTGATGACCGGGTCCTGCTGGATGATGTCGAAGAAGGCGGAGAGGCGGTCGACGTCGTGCAGTTCCCGGGCCAAGGCGGCCGCCAGGTCGAAGCGGAAGCCGTCGACGTGCATCTCCTGGATCCAGTACCGCAAGCTGTCCATGATCAGCTGGAGCACGTGCGGGTGCAGCATGTTGAGGGTGTTGCCGGTCCCGGTGTAGTCCATGTAGTGGCGCGGGTCGTCCTGCCGCAGCCGGTAGTAGGCGCCGTTGTCGAGGCCGCGGAAGCTGAGCGTCGGGCCCAGGTTGCTGCCCTCCGCCGTGTGGTTGTAGACCACGTCCAGGATCACCTCGATCCCGGCCCGGTGGAGACCTTTCACCATGGCCTTGAACTCGTTCACCTGCTGGCCGCCCTGGCCGGCCGAGCTGTACTGGTTGTGGGGCGCCAGGTAGCAGATCGAGTTGTAGCCCCAGTAATTGCGCAGGCCCCGACGCCCCAGGGCGTGGTCGTTGACGAACTGGTGCACCGGCAGCAGCTCCAGCGCGCTCACCCCCAGGCGGTGCAGATGGTCCAGCACAGCCGCACTGGTCAGGCCCGCGTAGGTGCCCCGCAGCTCGGGGGCGACGGCGGGATGGAGCTTGGTGAGGCCCCGCACATGGGCCTCGTAGACCACCGTCTCGTGCCAGGGGGTGCGCAGCCGCTGATCCCCCTCCCAGTCGAACTCCGTGTCCACCACAATCGACCGGGGCATTGCCGGCCGGGAGTCTGCCGAGTCGGGACTGGAGTCCTCGTCGGGTGACCCGAGCCGGTAGCCGTACACGGACTGACCCCAGGCGACCTCGCCCTCGACCGCCTTCGCGTAGGGGTCGAGCAGCAGTTTCGAGGGGTTGCAGCGCTCCCCCCGGGAGGGGTCATAGGGCCCGTGCACTCTGAAGCCGTAGCGCTGGCCGGGCCCGACCCGGGGCAGGTACGCGTGCCAGCAGAAGCCGTCGACCTCCGTCAGATCGACGCGCTCCTCCCCGCCCTCACCATCGAGGAGACACAGCTGCACCCGTTCGGCAACCTCCGAAAAGAGCGAGAAGTTGGTTCCCCGGCCGTCCCAGGTGGCGCCCAGGGGGTAGGCGTCGCCAGGCCATGTCTCAGGCAAGCTCAAAGTCCCCCGCGCCGGCGCACCGGACGCCTCGGCCCGCTCCGCGCCGGGGTGGCGCGCGCCTGCTCCGCCTCCCGCCGCAGCGAGACCAGCCGATCCCGCAACTGGGCCGCCCGCTCGAACTCCAGATTGGTGGCCGCCCGCCGCATCGCCTTCTCCAGATCCAGAGTGAGCCGGAGCAGCTCGTCCGGCGGCAGACCCTTCGCCTCCTGGAACGCCACCGCCGCCTCGTCCTGGGTGGCACGGGCCATCTCCTGCTCCCGGATGGCCTTGACGATGGTGGTGGGCGTGATCTCGTGCTCCCGGTTGTAGGCGGCCTGGATCTCCCGCCGACGCGCCGTCTCGTCGAGCGCCTGCCGCATCGCATCCGAGGTCCGGTCGGCGTACATCACCACGTGGCCGTGGACGTTGCGCGCGGCCCGACCCGCGGTCTGGATCAGGGAGCGGTAGCTGCGCAGGAAACCCTCCTTGTCGGCATCCAGGATGGCGATCAGGCTGACCTCGGGAAGGTCCAGCCCCTCCCGCAGCAGGTTGATCCCCACCACCACGTCATACACTCCCAGGCGCAGGTCCCGGAGGACCTCGACCCGTTCCAGGGTCTCCACGTCGGAGTGCAGGTACTGCACCTTCACCCCGGCCTCCCGCAGGTAGTCGGTCAGGTCCTCCGCCATCCGCTTGGTGAGGGTCGTCACCAGGGTCCGCTCCCCGGCGGCGGCGGTGCCCCGGATCTGCTCCAGCAGGTCGTCGATCTGGCCCTCTGACGGCCTCACCTCGATGGGCGGGTCCAGCAGCCCGGTGGGTCGCAGCAGCTGCTCGGAGACCCGGGTGGCATGCTCGAGCTCGTAGGGCCCGGGAGTTGCCGAGACGTAGATCAGCTGGCGCACCGAGTCCTCCCACTCGGGAAAGGTCAGGGGCCGGTTGTCGAGCGCCGACGGCAGCCGGAAGCCGTACTCGACCAGGGGCAGCTTGCGCGACCGATCGCCACCGTACATGCCCCCGATCTGGGGAACCGCCACGTGGGACTCGTCGACCACGATCAGGGTGTCCTGCGGCAGGAAATCCATCAGGGTGAACGGCCGCTCCCCCTCCCGCCGCCCGGTCAGGTGACGGGAGTAGTTCTCGATGCCGGCACAGGTCCCGGTCTCCCTCATCATCTCCAGGTCGAACATGGTGCGCTGGCGCAGCCGCTGCGCCTCCAGCAGCTTGCCCTGCAGCTCGAGCTCGCGCCCGCGTGTGTCCAGCTCCACCTCGATGGCCCCCAGAGCGCGCTCCAGCTTGTCCTTGGGGGTCACGTAGTGGGAGGCCGGGAAGATGGCCAGCTCCTCCCGCTGGCCCAGGATCTCCCCGGTCAACGGATCGAAGTCGACAATCCGTTCCACCTGATCCCCGAAGAACTCCACCCGGCTGGCCACCTCCTCATAGGCGGGCTGGATGTCGACCACGTCTCCCCGCACCCGGAATCGGCTGCGGCCGAAGTCGAGGTCATTGCGCTGGTACTGGAGGTTGGCGAACTTGCGCAGGAGGATATCCCGCCGCCAACTGTCGCCCGGACGGAGCCGAATCGACTCACCGAGGTAATCTTCTGGGGAGCCAACTCCGTAGATGCAGGAGATCGAGGCCACCACGATGACGTCACGGCGGGTCAGCAGGGACCGGGTGGCGGCGTTGCGCAGCCGGTCGATCTCCTCGTTGCGGGAGGAGTCCTTCTCGATATAGGTGTCGGTGCGCGGTAGGTAGGCCTCCGGCTGGTAGTAGTCGTAATAGGAGACAAAGTACTCCACGGCATTCTCCGGGAAGAACGCCTTGAACTCGGCCCAGAGCTGGGCCGCCAGCGTCTTGTTGGGGCTCAGCACCAGCACCGGCCGCCCCGCCGCCGCCACCACATTGGAGATCGTGAAAGTCTTGCCACTGCCCGTAACCCCCAGCAGCACCTGGTGGCGGTCGCCCCGCTCCACCCCCTCGAGTAGGGCGGCTATCGCCTGGGGCTGGTCCCCAGTGGGGGTGAACGGCGCTTGCAACTTGAGGGCTGGCACCCCTCGAGTATGCCAGCGCCGCCCACCCCCCGGCGCCGCTGGGGCTCCGCCCGGCCCGGCCCTGGTGAGAGGAGAGATTCCGTGGCCATCCTGAACTGCGACCAGGTGGCGGTCGAGTACGGGGACCGGGTGGTCTTCGCGGGCATGGACCTCAAGATCGAGCCCGGCGACCGGATCGGGGTGGTGGGTGCCAATGGATCAGGCAAGTCGAGCTTCCTGGACCTCCTGGCGGGGACCGCTCCACCCTCATTCGGCTCGCTCGACCGACCCGGCCGCCTGATCGTCTCCTACCTCCCCCAGGAGTCCCCGGAGCCGACCTCCGAGACCGTCCTGGGAGAGGCGATGGCGAGCCGCCTCGACCTGGCCGGGCTGCGCGACGAGATGATCCACCTGGAGCAGCAGATGACGGCCCCCGGGCCTGACATCGACGCCCAGCTGGCTCGCTATGGCGAGTGCCAGGCCGCCTACGAGGGCCTGGGCGGCTATGAGCTGGAGTCCAACGCGAGAGCGGTGCTGCACGGCCTGGGACTCGAGGAGGAGGAGCAGTCGCGCTCGCCCCGGGAGCTCAGCGTGGGCCAGGTGCGGCGCCTGGAGTTGGCCAAGCTGTTGCTCCAGGACGCCGACCTGGTGCTGCTCGACGAGCCCACCAACCACCTGGACCTGGCCGCCATCGAGTGGCTGGAGGCGCACCTGATGCAGACCGCCCGCACCCTCTGCTTGGTGGCTCACGACCGCCGCCTGCTGGAGCGGGTGTGCACCCGGGTGGTGGAGCTGGAGGCCGGCCGGGTGGAGGTCTACGAGGGTAGCTACGACAGCTACCTGCAGCAGCGCCAGGCCCGCCGCCTGCGCTGGCGGCGCAGCTGGGAGGCCCAGCAGGCCCACATCAACCATCAGGAGGACTACATCCGTCGCTACAAGGCCGGCCAGCGCGCCCGGCAGGCACGCGGCCGCCAGACTCTTCTGGACCGCTTGGAGAGAGTCCCTGAACCCACCGAGCTGCGCCGGATGCGCCTCTCTTTGCACGCGACTCCCAGCGCTCAGGTGGTGCTGCGCACCGAGGCCCTCGCCTGCGGCCGCGAGGGGCAGGCCCTGTTCGCGGTCCCCGACCTGGTCATCTCGCGGGGCGACAGGATCGCGATCCTGGGGCCGAACGGGTCCGGCAAGACCACTCTGCTGCACACCCTGGCGGGCCACCTGGAACCGGTGCGCGGCCGGGCCATGCCCGGCTCGCGAGCCCGGATCCGGCTCTACCGCCAGGACTTCTCCGACCTCGACCCCGCGCGCACCGTCCTGCAGACCCTGCTCGACGACCACCCCCACGCCCTGACCGAGCGGGCCCGGTCCGTGCTGGGGGCGATGCTCTTCAGCGGCGACCGCGCCGAGGCGGTGGTGGGCGA
>JAKAWF010000247.1 GCA_021817025.1 bacterium | reverse complement strand
GGTGGCCACGTTGCAGACGTAGACCTTGATCGCTGGCGACCGGCGCAGGCTGTCCACCATCCCGTGCACCAGGAGGTTGGGCAGCAGGCTGGTGTAGAGGCTGCCCGGGCCGACCACGACCATGTCCGCGTTCATGATCGCCAGCTCGGCCTCCGGGTTGAGCCGGGGATGCTCGGGCACCAGGAAGACCTCTCCGATGGGGCCCTTGCCAGTGGGCACCTGGGACTCTCCCACCAGCACCTCGTCACCTGAAACGGCGCAGAGGGTCACGCTCTCCAGGGTCGAGGGGACGATCTGCCCTCTCACCGCCAGCACCCGACCCGATTCACGCAGGGCGTGTTCGAAGTCGCCGGTGATCGCCGTCATCGCCATGATGAAGAGGTTGCCGAACGAGTGTCCGCGCAGGGACCCCTCCTCGAATCGGTACTGGAACAGCTCCGACATCAGGGGCTCGACATCGGCCAGGGCGGTCAGGCACTGGCGGAAGTCCCCGGGTGGCAGCACCTGGTACTCCTGGCGCAGCCGACCCGAGCTGCCGCCGTCGTCGGCCACCGTGACCAGGGCGGTGACGTTGCCGCTGTAGCTCTTGATCCCGCGCAGCAGGGTGGACAGCCCGGTACCCCCGCCCACGGCCACGATGCGGGGGCCCTTGCGCAGGCGGCGGAAGTCGTAGAGCCGCTCCACCAAGGCCTTGTCACCCCCGGGGAAGGGGCTGAGCAGGGACTTCGTCAGCTTGTAGAGCCCAAGTGCCAGCAGCAGCAGTCCGAAAGCGGCGAAGAGGACCGCTCGCACCCAGCGGGGCCAGAACTGAAGGGTCAGGCCGTAGGTGAAGGCGGGCAGACGGGCGTGGAGGTAAAAGTCTCGGAGCGCATAGCTGATCCCGAGGCTGATCGCCACGACCGCGACGATGGTGACCCCCAACCAGCGTTTGACGTGGAGACCGGGGACCAACCACCGCGTCACGCCCGAGGTGAAGCGTGGCGTTCGCATGATGTGGGCGGATGGTACCACCGCCCACATCCGCCTTCGAACCGAAGGCGGTCGCCGCCGGGGCCGGCCAGGGGCGCGCCCGCGCTTGGGAGGCGACGGCGAGAGGGTCTCAGCCGCGCCCTCACATCCTCGTACCGGATCGGCGAGGTCGTCCGCCGTCCCACCGCCGTCGCCCTGGCTGCGGCCGGCCCGGCGAGCCAGACGTATACTGGCCCTGGGTCCGCGGCGCACCGCCCGGTTCTGTCTTATAGAGGTTGTGATGGACGCCCACGAAGAGAGCGGAAGGTCGGCTCAGTTGCTCCTGGATGTGGCCGAGCAGGAAGTGCCACGTGCCCAGCCGGCGCCGTTTGACCAGGCGAGCGCCTGGGTCTACTTCCAAGGTGAGATGAGGCGCTATCGGGACTGTCGGGTGGGCCCGATGACGCATGCTCTTCACTACGGGACCGGCTGCTTCGAGGGCATTCGGGCCTACTGGGCCGAGTCCCATCACCAGCTCTACTTGTTCCGGGTCCAAGAGCACTACGAACGGCTGCGCCAGTCCACCAAGATTCTCAAGATGGGACTTCCCTTCGGCACCGACGAGCTGGTGGCCCTGACCACCGACCTGCTCCGGCGCAACCAGTTTCGCTCCGACGTCTACATCCGACCGCTGGCCTACAAGTCCAGCGAGGAGATCGGGGTCCGGCTCCACAACCTCGAGGACGCCTTCCTCATCTACTCGCAGCCGCTCGGCAACTACATCGGGGCTGCCCAGGGAGCCCGCTGCATGGTCTCTTCGTGGCGCCGGGTGGACGACAACACGGCCCCGGCAAGGGCCAAGATCACCGGCACCTACGTCAACTCCGCGCTGGCCAAGACCGAGGCCCATGAGAACGGCTTCGACGAGGCGATCGTGCTGGGCCAGGACGGGCACGTGTGCGAAGGCTCGGCGGAGAACCTGTTCATGGTCCGACGGGGAACCCTGATAACGCCTCCGGTCTACGACAACATCCTGGAGGGCATCACCCGCGCCACGGTGATGCAGCTCTGGACCGAGGAGCTGGGGCTGCCGGTCGTGGAGCGCTCCATCGACCGCACTGAGCTCTACATCGCGGACGAGGTCTTGCTCTGCGGGACCGGCGCCGAACTGTCACCGGTGGTCGAGATCGACCGGTATCCGGTCGGTGATGGCGAGATCGGTCCCTACGCCAGGCAGCTCCAGAAGCTCTACGCGCAGGCGGTGCGCGGCGAGCTGGAGAAGTACCGGGAGTGGTGTCTGCCGGTCTACTGACCGCGCCCCGCCGGGCCGGGCGGGTCGACGGCAGTCGTGTCGGGGCCCCGGACGGCCATCATCGCGCAGGCCCGGACGGCCGCCCGGCGCACGGCGGCCCGGGCCCGGCGTCGGATCAGGGCCGTCTCGCGCGGGTCGCCGCGTTCGAGCCCGCTGATGTCGGTGCCGGTTTCGAGCAGCCGGGCGCCCAGCCGCTCCAGTGCACCCCGGGCCTCCGCCTGGCTGGACCCGGTGATGACCATGCATTGGACTCCGGCCGATCGAGCCCGCCTGGCGACCTCCCCGGGGACCTTCCCCTGCAGACTGCCGAGATCGAAACTCCCCTCCCCAGTGATGACCAGGTCGGCGCCCGCCATCTGGCCGTCCAGGTCGCAGGCCTCGGCCACCAGATCGACCCCAGGCGTCAGCTGGGCCCCGCAGAAGGCGACCAGCCCGAATCCGGTGCCGCCGGCAGCCCCTGATCCTGGCCTGTGCTCCAGGCCAGCAGTTCCGAGATCCCGCCCCGCAACCTGAGCCAAGCGGTGGAGTCCCGCCTCCAGGCGGGCGGCGGTGAGGGGATCGGCTCCCTTCTGGGGCGCGTAGACGGCGGCCGCTCCCAGGGGCCCGAGCAGCGAGTTGGTGACGTCACACGCCACCAGCACCCTGACCGCGGCCAGCCGGGGGTCGACCTGGCCCGCCTCTATGTGGTGGAGTCGCCGCAGTCCCGACCCGCCCTCGGGGATCTCTTCCCCGTCCGTCTTGAGGAGTCGGTAGCCGAGAGCCCGGGCCATGCCGGCTCCGCCGTCGCTGGAGGAGCTGCCCCCGATGCCGACGAGGATCAGCTCGGGGGCGCGCTCGAGAGCGGCGCCGATGAGCGCGCCCAGACCGCGGGTGCTGGCGGCCGCGGCGGTCCGGGGGCTGGGGTGGGCGATCCGGGCGATCCCGCCGGCGGCGGCCAGCTCGATCACAGCGGTTGGGAAGGCCGTTCCAGGCAGCCACCCGATCGGGGCCCGAATCGGCTCCAGCAAGGGGCCGGGAACGAGATGCTGGGTCGTGCTCCCGCCGCGGGCGGCGACCAGCGTGGCCAGGAAGCCATCGCCCCCGTCCGCCATGGGCAGTCGCACCACCTTGGCCCTTGGCAGCACCTGGCGGACCCCGGCCGCCATCGCGGAGCAGGCCTGGACCGCGCTCATGGTGCCCTTGAACGCGTTGGGGGCCAGCAGGACGCGGGTCGGGCGAGGGTCGGTCACGACCCCGGTCTAACCGAAACGTGCCCTCGGGGAACGGCGAGCCGAGACCGCGGCCGGTGTACGATGGCTACCAGGGCAAGCAGATGGTGCCGATTTAGAGAAGTGGCCAAGTACCGCGTCGAGCACTCCCCGCCGTCCCGCCTGAGGGCCCGGCTCCCCCGCTGGCAGAACCTGAGCATCCGGCGGCGGATTCTGGTTTCGATGCTGGCCGTGTCCGTGATCCCCTTGGGGCTGTTCAGCCTGGCCGGGTTCACCGCCATCTCCGGACTCAACAGCGGCGCCCTGCGGACCGCCAACAACGCGCTGGTCGCCAGCCAGGGGACCCATCTCGAGGATCTGGTCCGCAGCAAGGCGGCCATCGTCAACGACGAGCTGGCCTCCATCGAGAACCAGATCGGCCTGCTCGGCCAGGCCGCCAGCAATGTGCTAGCCGAGACCAATCCTCAGGCGGCGGCGGTGCCCGGGGTCACGATCCTGGGTCCCGGGGCCAGCTCCCCGACGCCCGGGGCCAAGGTTCTCGCGCTGCGCAGTCTGGAGTCGGAGATGTCCACCATCTCCCAACTGCACCCGGAGATCGCCGAGGTGTGGTTGGAGCTGCCCCAGAGCGGCTTGCTGGCGGTCGCCCCCAGCGGCGCGGTGCCGAGCGGGCAGAGCTCGAGCTTCGAGCAGCTCCTGCCCTCCCAGTCCGAGTACGCGCTGGGCGTGGCGGAGCAGCAGGCCGCCGACCAGCTGCAGTCCTCGCAGTGGCGGGCGCTGGTCGCGCGGTCGCCGCAGGGGGCGATCTGGACCCCGGTTTACTCCAACCCCAGGGCGGGTGGCGAGACCGTGACCGTCGCCACCCAGGGGGTTGCGCCCGGGGGCCTGCAGTTCCGAGTGGGTGCCAACATCACGGTACGCGACCTGGTATCCACCTTCTTGGTCGGCCCTCCCGGAAGCGCCCAGGGAAGTTACGCCTTCCTGGTCAGCGGCGAGGGCACGGTGATCAGTGTCGGCCGCGGCGGGACCGCCGCCCTGGGCCTCAAGACCAAGGGCAAGCAAGCCCCGGTGGTGAGCCTCACCGCCAGGAACAATCCCTGGTTCCCCGTCGCCAGCGCGATGCGTCTGGGTCTGCAGGGGCGCCGCCAGATCACCCTTGACGGGGTTCCGGTCGACGTCTTCTACAGCCCGCTGCCCGCCAGCCGGTGGAGCCTGGGGGTGGCGCTGCCGGTGGCCGGTTTGGACAGCAGTGTGGTGGGCTTCTCCCAGCAGATAAGCCGGGGGCTGGCCGGGGTGGGTGCCCTGCTCCTGCCGATCCTGCTCCTCCTCGCCGTGATGGTGGTGGCTCTCACCAACGTCCTCAGCCGGCGGCTGCTGGTGCCGCTCTCCCGCCTGACGGCCGCCTCGGGGAGGATCGCGGCCGGGGACCTCTCCACCGAGGTCGCGGTGTCGCCCGGGGGTCCAGACGAGATCGGCACCCTGGAGCGGACGCTGGAGGGCATGAGGCAGCGGCTTTCAGACCAGCACCGGCAGATCGACGGGGCCCATCAGGAGCTGGAGCACAAGGTCGAGGAGCGCACCGCCGAGCTGACCCAGCGGAATCAGGAGCTGGCCACCCTCAACTCCGTCACCGGTGAGATGAGCCGCTCGCTGGTGGTGTCGGACGTGGCGAGCACCGCGGCCGCTCAGCTGCGTGCGGTCTGGGGCCTGCCCGAGGTCTCGGTGTACCTGGCCGATGGGATGGACGCCACCGGGATGCGGCTGGTCGGTCGGTCGGCGGACTCGGAAGGCGATCCCGAAGCAGTCGTCGATCTGCGGCCGGTGCTGGCCGAGCTATCCCCGGCCGCGGTCACCCAGGCCGTGCAGCGGCCCGGGCTGCTGCTGATCCCCCTCACCACCGCGGGAGATCAGGTCGGCTACCTCGCCCTGCGCCATCGCCATCATCTGGGACGGCGTCAGATGGAGCTCCTGGAGGTGGTGGCTGGCCACCTGGCCCTGGCCCTGCGCAACGCTCAGCTCTTCGCCGAAACCCAGGAATTGGCCACCATCAACGAGCGCAACCGCATCGCGCGTGAGATCCATGACACCCTGGCCCAGGGGCTCGCCGGAATCGTCGTCCAGCTGCAGGCTGCCGACGCCTGGCTGGGCCGGGACCAGGGGCGGGCCCGGGACGCGGTCGACCAGGCGACCGAGCTG